>JALYQB010000598.1 GCA_030856045.1 Actinomycetota bacterium | reverse complement strand
CCCGGTGGGCGAGGACGTGGGCGCGTGCGGCGGCCCTGACCGGTGCCCACGCGGCAGTCGGGTCGCCGAGCTCGGCGAGGTAGCCGCGGGCGTCGGCGATGTCGTCACCGGAAGCGGCGTAGGCGTCGGCGAGTGCGGCCGGCCATGGCTGCCCGGCGCGGCGTCGGTAGGCGGCTTCAGCCTCGGGTCCGGTGAGCGCGCCACCGGCGGCGTCGCGCGGGTCGTCGACCCACCCGCCGTCGACCACGCACCGCCCGGCGGGCCCGCGGCCGAACCAGCCGGGGTGAATCCGCACCGCGGCGGGCGGCAGGCCGCGGGTGGCGTACCAGGTGGCGTGCCCGGCCTCGTGGTGGGCGACCAGGACCAGTGCCGCGTCGCCCCTCACGACGGGTCGACGTCCTGGCCGCGCAGGCAGCGGGTGCATGTCCGCGCCACGACCCGGCAGTCCTGGCTGTGCCCGGCCAGGCGGATCCGGCCGACGCACAGGCACCGCCTCGGCGCCTGCCACAGGTGGCCGTCGCGGACGCACAGGCAGTCTGGGCACAGGTGGCGCGCGCCCTCGACCGACCAGCACCGCTCGGGGTCACGGTCACCGGTCAGGTCCGCGGCGGCCACCGCGGCGCTCGGGTAGTGCACCTCGCCCTCGCCGTCGCCGTCGTGCGGGCCGCTCCCGCAGCCGTCGCAGCGGATCGTCACGCAGGTGTGAGTCTGGACGGCCATCGCTCCGGGTCTCCTTCACGTGTCGTGGTGTGGTGTGGTGTGCGGGGACCGCCCGCAGTTCGGTAGTCGGTGAGCCTCGGCGCGCACCTCGACGTCGTCCAGACGGCCCGCGGTGACCTCGGCGACGGCCCCGCCCGGGTCTGCTTCGGGGCCCTCTCCCTCGGCCGGGGTGAGCCGAATCGTGCGGCCCGGAACGGCCTGCGGGTCCTCGGGCAGGACCGGGCCGGAACGGTCCGGGCGGCCCCCTCGGCGCGAGCTCGCCGGGTTGCCTCGTCATGACGGCCCCTTTCGGTCGTGGTCGAGCGCGGCGCGGTAGATCGCGGCCGGGGACGGTATGTAGTCGAGGCGGTCGATTGCTGGCGCCTGCCCGGCGGATTGGATGCGGATGGTGCCGTATCCGAGGATGCGACCGGGCAGGGATTGGCAGCAGGTGGTGTCGGTGATCTGGGATAGGGCTACGGCGTCGACGGTGAGGGTGATGATTCCGTGGACGCGGATGATGCGGCGGTCGGTGACCAGGAGGTGGTCGGTGCGCCATTGCAGGACTGACCAGCCGAGGAATGCGGTGTGGGTGATGGCGGCGAGGGCAACGCCGACCTGGATGAGGGTCGCGGTGGGTGCGAGGTAGGCCAGGATCGACACGAGGATCGTCGCTGCTGTCATTGTGCCGCCCGCTTTGGCCATGGTGAGCAGCGGCATTATCCAGTGCCGCCGGGTCCGGATCAGGGCCAGCTCACCCGCGGCGAGATAGGCGTCGGCCGATGGTGGGGTGAGCCGGTCGCGGAGCCATCCGCGGGCGGATCGGGTGTGGGTCCGCAGCGCGGCACCGGTCCGGTGGGTGATGCGGGTCCCGGGTGCCGGGACGAGCTCGGTCCCGGCCCGCGGCACGAGCTCGGCGCTGTCGCGGCTCATGACGGTCCCCGTCCTTTCCTGTCGATGGTGCGGGCCGCGGCCCACAGCTTCCGTCCGGTGCGGATCTTGCGGCCGGTGCCTGCGCAGCCCTTGCAGGCCCGCCACGCCCGCCCGGACGGGGAGCGGCGCTTCCCGGTGCCGCCGCAGCGGCGGTGCGCGGTGAACGGCCACACGGCGCACGCGACGACGTAGCCCAGGACCCACACGAGCGCGGCGAGCGCGAGCCACCCGACCGGCAGTCCTGTAGCGGCAGCGGCACCCAGGGGGGTCACGACCTGCCCCAGGCCGGTTTCCGGTAGTGCGGCCCAGACCCCGCTACACCGCTACACCCCAGGTCAGCGACGGTATGTGCCGCTAGCGGTGCCGCTACATGTAGCGGGTCGGGTGCTACACCTCTGATCTTGGTCACTGGGCCAGCTCCCGACGTTCAGCCCGGGCGGCGACCGCCGTCGCGAGCTGCTCGCGGTGCACTCCGCGGCGGTTGAACCGCTCCCCGTCGACGGTCATCGAGATCTGCCGGGTCTCGATGCCCAACGGCTTGAGCGCGGCAGCGAGCGCGTCCGGGGTCCACCCGCCGTAGACCTCGGGTCGGAGCTCGGCGAGCAGCTCGCACACCTGCTCGGACCACAACCGCTCGGCGGTCGCGAACACCACCTGCAGGTCGTCGAGCAGCGACGCCGCCGGCGCCGTGTGCGGGGTGTCGCCGATGGCGGCGCCGGACAGCGTCCCCGCGGCCTCACGCGCGGCGCGTGCCCGGATGGCGACGGCTTCCGCGCCGGGGTTGTCGACGTAGTAGGTGCGGGTGATCTGCGACTCGTCGGATGCGCCGACCAGGTACCCGATGCCGCGGTCCTTCGTGGTGAACATCGTGGCGCGGAGCCCGTTCTTGTACGCACTGGTGCCGAGGATCATGTCGTTCTCGGTTTGGCCCATGACGCGGAGGCAAAACCGGATACCGACGTTCGCGCTGACCCCGGTCGGCAACGAGTCCTTATCGGGGCGTTGCGTGGCCAGCAGCAGGATCACCCCGAGCGCCCGGCCGCGTTTGATGATGGCCGTGCACAACCCCCCGGCCTCTTTGCCGTAGTCGGGGTGGGAGAACAGCTCTTGGCATTCGTCGATGGCCACGACCATCGGGTGCAGCCGCAGGGTCCGTTTCCGTGCCAGCTCGGCGATGACCTTGTTCTCCGGTGCGAGGTCTTTCGGTAGCCCGCTGATCGTCGCGGCGCGTCGGGTGAGGTCGGCGTAGACCTCCCGCAGCGATTCGAGGCACGCCTCGATGGTGTCGTCACCCGGCCCGGAGCCGTAGTGGTGCGCGACCCGCTCCAGGGCGCCGAGGTCCCCGGAGCCCTTGAGCTCGAAGATGCGGAGCTCGGCGGTCGGGTCGAGCGCGGCGGCGAGCAGCGGTATCCGCAGCGCCATCGTCTTCCCCGCCCCCGGTAGGGACCCGATCAGCAGGTTGCCGTACATGAGGTCGAGGCCCACCGGGCGGCCGCGCTGGTCCTGGCCGAACGGGAACGGGTCGAACAGGTCCACCGTCCCGCGCCGCGCCAGCGGCCACGGTGCGGGTTTCTGCTGCGAGAGGGACTGGTCACCGACCCACAGCATCAGGCGGCCGGGGTGTTCCTCGGTGGCGGGTTCGGGCCACACGCACCCGAGTGGGCGCCGCAGCCCCGAGGCGAGCCGGTCCCGGCGCTCGACGATGTCGACGACGGTCACCCCGTGGGGCAGCTCGACGTCGGCGCGCCATCCCGGCCCGTCGCGGGTGATGGGGGCGGGGAACCACCCGGACCCGCCCGGGTTCTTCGCGACGGCCTGGTTGATGCCGGGCACGCCCAGCGCCGCGAGCCCGCGGACCACGATCTCGCTGGTGAGGCGTTGCGCCTTCGGCACGGTCACGGCCGGGCCGATGAACGGACGGTCCAGGGACCGCCCGACGTAGGCCAGGCCGACCGCGGCCACGATCACCACGGCGAGCTGTGCCCACCATGGGGCGAGCGACAGCCCACCCAGCGCCACCGCGCCCGCCAGCGCACCCGCGCCGGCGGTGATGCGGCGCCACCGCACCCGATCCGCCCGGGCCGCCGCGAGCTTCAGG
>JALYQB010000597.1 GCA_030856045.1 Actinomycetota bacterium | reverse complement strand
AGCACGACGGAACCGCCCACGCGGAGCACCAGCAGCGTGCACGCGCCGCCGCCGGCGTCGAACGGGCGCTGCGCCTGGATCCCCGCCCGGTAGCTCTCCTGGCCGGTCACCGCGGGCCGCCGAACCGCTCGGCCTGGTCGGCGTGCTCGACGAGTAGCGCCGCCAGCTTCTTCGGTCCACCCTGGCCGAGTTCGGCGGGTCGCTGGACATGGGTGGGTAGATGGCTCATCGGGTCCTCCCTGGCTGTATCAAGGTTGGGGATCAAGTGCCGTCGGGGTGCTCTCCGCACCTCGGTGACAGGCCTTGCGTCTGCGGCTGGAGTGGGACCGGCGGGCCACCGGGAGCCGCGAGAGGGGGATTCGGCTCGACCGGTGACCCGCCGGGGCGCCGGACCGGAAGGGGCGAGGGGATGGCGTACCGCCCAACGACCGGCCGGCGTTCAGGGGACCCAGAGCCCGCCGGGTCCGGGTCCGGGTAGCTCGAACAGCTCGGCGAGCACGTCGTCACAGCGCCCGTCACGGCGCCACACCGCACCGGACCCGCCCGGTAGCCCGGTGGGCACGATCAGCCGGTCGGAGTCGGTGTGGTGGCGCATCGCCACACAGCGGTCCTCGCCCTCGATCGCCACCGAGTCCGTCCACGTCGCACCGACGCGCACAGCGACGATCACGAGTGGGTGGCCGTGTTCGTCGCCGATCAGCTCGTGACGCCACCCGTTCGCGGCCGTGAGGCGCCGCAGGTACGGGGTGGCCGGGTAGACCGGGGCGGTCACCGCGCACCCGCCAGGGCGCGGCGGTGACGGCCGGTCGTCTGTCGAGCACGCACCCGGCGTGCGGTACGTCGGCCTCGCCAGCGGGCTGCTTGCAACGCGCACCACCATCGGAAGATCACCCGACGAAGAGTGCCGTTGAAGATCGGGCTAGCTGTCCACCTTCCGTGGACCCTGGCCGCCGATGCCGAACCGATTCCGGAGCGAATCCAGCTCCCACACCCGGCGCGTGGCGCGCCGGACCAGCGAAACAACTAGGTCCCGAGCGATCGGGTCGTTACGGATCCGGGTGGGAGCGATGCGGTCGGCGGCGTCCAAGTGTCGGATCGCCTCCGCGTCGTGGGCGCCTTCGGCTTGCGCCCACCCGCGCGCTAAGTCCATGTGGAGCGCGGCGTGGCGCTCTGCCGAGCCAAGGGCGTCGAGCACCGGTCCGGAAGCGTCAAGTCGTTCTGCGGCGCTCGGACCGTTGCCCAGCTCCACGGCGACGTTCAGGTTCCACGCCGTCACATTGGCGGGTCCGAAGTGCGACAACAGGGTGTTGCGTTCCCCGGTGCGGTCTGCGATCCGGCGCGCTTCCGCGAGGTGGTCCGCAGCGGCCCCGGCGTTACCGGCGCGCCCGGTGTGAAGCGCCGAGGTCAGGTGCAGTAGTCCGTATGACTCGGTGGCCAGTGTGCTCTGCGCGCCGGGATCAATCTGCGGTTCCAGCTCTGCGATGGCGCTCGCCAGGGTCATCGAGGCTCGGTGCCGTGCTCCTACCCGCATCAGTGCCACCGTTCGATACCAGCTCGCGAACCCGATCAGGTCGGCGTCCCCGTGCTGTCGGGCGGCGTCCCAGCCACGTCGTGCTGCATGCGCTGCCACCTCGGGGTGGCCCAGGTTCTTGGTCACCCCGAACGCGACCCGGCAAGCCTCCACCAGCGCCACCAGAGCGGTCCGTCGAGTGTCGAGGTCACCGACCACGGCGTGTACCTGCAACTCGGTCAGCACCGTGCCCAGGTCGCGGCCCGCCAGCTGGTAGCGCGCCTGGTCACAATGCACGTTCGCCTGAGCGGCCATCCTCGCCAACTCGGCAACCGGCCGGGCGGGCACGTCGGGCACATCCTTCAAGGTGCAGTCGTGCAGCGCCAGGCTGATTGATGGCAGGCAGGCCAGCGCGTCGGCGGTCGCCCGGTCCGGCGTTAGGAGGTAGGGCTGGCCGGTCAGGTCGGCCACCGAGCAGGCCAGCGCGTCGGCGAGGTCTTCGAGCAGGCCCCGCCGGTTGAACCCGCGCTGACCCAACTCCAACATCGACAAGTAGGTCTTGGTGATGCCGGCGAGCCCGGCCACCACGTCCAGGCTCAGCCCGCGGCGACGCCGGACCATGCGCGCCCGCGCACCGATCGTCCGCGCGTCCTGAGCCTCCACCGAGCACCCACTTCATCACCGGGAGCAAGTACCCCCCACCGATGCCCCGGGGCCGTCGCCCCGGGGCGGAACACTCCGGTGAGGGTGTACGAGCGACAGGCTACGCGGCGTGCTCCCTCCCGCCGGAGGACAGGCCGGACAGCCGGCGCAGCGGCTACGGCGAGGAAGACATCCGCTCGGCAGCCGCTCCGACCGTCACCACCCGCATCAGAATGGAGGCGGATCGTCGGGATCGTCCCGCGAAACCGGGGGCGGCGGCTCGGGTTCCGGCGGCGGGGGGTCTTCGAGGATCTTGTTCTTTTCCCAGTCCCCTTCCGGTGGTAGCGGGAGGGAATAGGGGTCGGGGCCTCGCGGTATCGGATCCTGCTGCGGTTCGGTGATCGGTCGCGGGGGCACGTCGTAGGTGTGACCGAGGCGCGTCGTCCATCGGAAGTGCCCGGGTTCGGGCTGGGTGAGGCGCCAGCCGCCCTCGGACTTGAGCCGGTGCTCGTGGCCACACAGGCCACCGAGGTTCCAGTCGAGAGTGAGTCCGCCGAGAGCGTAGTCGATCGTGTGGTCCTGCTGGTTGCTCCGCGCGGGAGCCCGGCAGCCTCGGCCGAGGCAGTGACGATCGCGCATCTGCAGCCACCTGCGCTGCGCGACGCCGGGGTGGCGCCGGTACGCATCGCCCGCGAACCGCTCCTTTGTGTCCTGCTGCTCTGCGTGCTGCCGCGCCAGGTCGACGATCACCGCCGCCCAGGTTCCGAGGTCGTCCCGGCCGGCGAGTTCGGCGAGCAGCGCCTCGGGGATCTGCAGCTCCACCACGTCGCGCGTCCGTCGGCCGGTCATCCAACCGGCGGGCCGGGTCCGCGTGACGCCGCAGTCCAGCAGGAGCCCGCGTTCGTCGGTGACGACCCAGCGCCACTCGCCGCGAGCGAGCCGACCCGCGAGGACGCGGGCGAGCTCGGCGTGCAGCGGGCCCCACCCAGCCAGCTCCGCCGGGTACTGGTCGTGGCCGAGCAGGGTGCTGACTCCCGCTCGCAGCTCGATCCCGCCCAGACGCCGCTCGGCCGCATCCGCGGTCGGCTCGTCCTGCTCGATCGGCGCGATCGGTTCCTGCTCAGTGGCCTCGCCGCCAGAGGTCGCCTCGCCGGAGTCCGCCGGTTCCTCTCCAGCCGGGGCCTCAGCCGGCGCGGCAGCTGCCGAGCGTTGCGCAGCGGCGTCGCTGGTGTCGTCGTCGGCGGTGGCCAGCAGCAGCGCGATGATGTCGTCATCGGTCAGGCCCGTGTAGGCACCGTCGGTCATCCCGAGAAACAGCTCGCTGCGCAGGTGATCGAGCCGCCGCCCGGACCCGGCCCGCTTGGCCGACTTCGCCAGATGGTCGATGTGCTCCGCGGCGGCGGCGACCCGCTCGACGGGCAGGTTGTAGCCGCCCAGGTTCGCGGTCCCATCCGGGTTACGGGTCCCGATCACCTTGCGCTCGCTGAGGGCTCGCTCATAGCGCCGCCGCGCCCAATCGGGATCGACGGCAATGGCGGCGCGCTTGAGCTGTTCGATCAGCTGCCCGGTGGTCAACTCCCCGCGCACCACGCGCGGCAGCAACCGATCCACGATCGCGCGGGCCTGTTCCGGAGCCACGTCCTGGGTCCACTCACAGAAGATCCAGGCCCGGGGCCGGTCGCAGTTCCCCGCGAGCATCGCCGCGTGCACCGCGGACAGCCGGCGAACCAGGTCGTCGGCGAACCAGAACTCGTCGTCCGCGCGGCGGCGCGTGAGCCCCAGCGCTACGCGGGCTTCCTCCGCGGCGAACTCACCGGGCTCGCACCGCACCAGGCTGTCCGGCTCGTCGCAGCGCCCGACCTCGGCCATGAGTTCCAGGTATCGGGCCTGCTCGTGGTTGAGCTGGCGGTACCGCGCCACCAGCACCTGCACCGCGTCGAAGCCCGTGAGCAGCGCCGAGTCGATCCCGACCAGCTCGGCAGCCAGCTCCGGGCCGGGCGCGCGCTGCGCCAGGTCCGCGGGAATGTGCTGCCGGCTCCTCATGAAAGCGACACTACGAACCGGCACCGACATTCCCGGGGCCACTCGGGACCACCGAAGAAGAAATCTCGACCGTGCGCCGGGCGGTCGATTCTCGGCGATAACCGGAAGCGGCATCACGAAGTCGATCCGGTGAAGCGTTGCCCCGGGACGGGCACCGGAACCCCGGTCGCGCGGGCATCGTGGCCGGGTAGGAGCTGCGACTCGCAGCGCCGGTCACGTTGCGAGCGTGACCGGGACGGTGGCGCGTGTCGGGGCGGTCCCTTGTCGGCCCCGCGCGGTACGCGTACCGTTTCGGAGCGATCATGCCTAGCAACTTCGACTTCATCCGCGCCGAGTGGCCGGAGCTGTTCGATGAGTGCGCCCGAGCGGAGCGCTACCTCCGCACCGACCCGCGGGTCTCCTGCATCTACGCCCGCCGGGTGCTCGAGCAGATCGTCACGCGCATCTACGACGTCGCCCGGCTGCCGGCTCCCTACCGTGACGACCTGAGCGCCAGGCTCAACGCCCCGGACTTCCGCAACCTTGCCGGCCAGGGCATCACGACCAAGATGACTCTGGTCCGCAAGCTCGGCAACCTGGCCGCCCACGAAGCGCGAGCCATCGAGCCGCGTGCTGCGTTGCACGTCGTCCAGGAGCTGCATCACATCGTCTACTGGACCGCATTCCGGTACTCCACGGTGCCGGATCGGGCATCGACCGCGCCGCAGTTCGACCTTGCACTGGCGGGTCCGTCACCGACGGGCGGGGGTGCGAAACCGCTCACGAGAGCCGAGCTCGACGGATTGCTGGCGAAGTTCACGGCGCAGGACGCGCAGATCGCCAAGACCCGGGCGGAGAACGACGACCTGCAGGCTGAGCTCGACCGGTTGCGCCGCGAGATCGCCGCCGCCCAGGCCGCGAAGGCCCGGATTGTGGACACCCATGATTACGACGAGGCGCAGACCCGCGACCTGTTCATCGACGTTCTGCTCCACGAAGCCGGCTGGGCGCTCGATGACGCGCGCGACCGCGAGTTCGAAGTCACCGGCATGCCCAATACGCACGGCAAGGGCTTCGTCGACTATGTGTTGTGGGGCGACGACGGCCTTCCGCTCGGAGTCGTCGAGGCGAAACGGACCAGCCGTGACGCGGCGGTCGGCCAGCAGCAGGCCAAGCTCTACGCCGACTGCCTGGAGCAGATGTACGGCCAGCGACCGGTCATCTTCTACACCAATGGGTACCACCACTGGCTGTGGGACGACGCGGCCGGGTACCCGTCGCGTGAGGTGCAGGGTTTCTACACCCGCGACGAGCTCGCCCTCATGGTGCAGCGCCGTACGACCCGCCTCACACTCGCCGACACGGTGATCGACCGTGACATCGTCGCGCGGCACTACCAACAGCGGGCCATTCGGGCGATCGGCGAATCGTTCGAGCGCAAGCAGCGGGAAGCCCTCGTCGTGATGGCGACCGGGGCGGGCAAGACTCGAACCGTCATCGCGTTGGTGGACCAGCTCATGCGGGCCGACTGGGTCAAGCGGGTGCTGTTCCTGGCCGATCGGGTGGCGCTGGTCAACCAGGCGACGAACGCGTTCAAGGAGCACCTGCCGTCGGCGACGACCGTCAACCTGGTGACCGAGAAGATCACCGATGGCCGGGTCTACGTCTCCACGTATCCCACCATGATGGGTCTGATCAACGAGACCGACGGTGCCGGGCGGCGTTTCGGCCCCGGCTACTTCGACCTCGTCATCATCGACGAGGCGCATCGGTCGGTGTACCAGAAGTACCGCTCGATCTTCGCCTGGTTCGACTCGCTGCTCGTCGGGCTCACCGCGACGCCGAAGAACGAGGTCGACCACAACACCTACGCCCTCTTCCACCTCGAGGACGGCGTGCCCACCGACGCCTACAGCCTCGACGAGGCGGTGGCCGAGGGCTACCTCGTGCCACCGGTGGCGGTGTCGGTCCCGCTGAAGTTCATGCGCCAGGGGATCCGCTACGCCGACCTGTCGGAGGAGGAGAAGGACGAGTGGGACTCCCTCGAGTGGTCCGAGGACGGTGACGTCCCGGACGCCATCGACGCCGAGGAGCTGAACAGGTGGCTGTTCAACGCGGACACCATCGACAAGGTGCTGCAGACGCTGATGACGAGCGGACACCGGGTCGCGGGCGGTGACCGGATCGGCAAGACCATCGTCTTCGCCAAGAACAGCGCGCACGCGAGGTTCATCCAGTGGCGGTTCGACATCGCCTACCCCGAGTTCGCCGGCCATCTCGCGCAGGTCATCAGCCACGAGGACGCGATCGCCCAGTCGCTGATCGACCAGTTCTCGATCGAGGACAAGCCCCCGCACATCGCGATCTCCGTCGACATGCTCGACACGGGCGTCGACGTGCCCGAGGTCGTCAACCTCGTGTTCTTCAAGCGCGTCCGGTCCAAGACCAAGTTCTGGCAGATGATCGGCCGCGGCACTCGGCTGTGCCTGGGCCTGTTCGGGCCGGGGGAGGACAAGAAGAACTTCTACATCTTCGACTTCTGCCAGAACCTGGAGTTCTTCAGCCAGGACCCGCCCAACTCGGACGGCTCGCTGCAGCCATCGCTCGCCGAACGACTCTTCAAGGCCCGGCTCGGTCTGGTGTCGGTCCTGGACACGGAGGCGGATGCGCCGGTCGACGACGGGTCCGGCGGGACAGAGATGGTGCGGGGGTTGCGGACGAACACGGCGCGTCACCTGCACGAGATCGTCCGGGGCATGAACCTCGACAACTTCGTGGTGCGCCCCGAACGCCGGTGGGTCGAGACCTACTCCGACTGGGAACCGTGGCGACGTGTCACGCCCGAGGCGGCCGCCGAGCTCGCGGACCACCTCGCCGGACTGCCGTCCGCCGTCCGGGATGACGACGAGCAGGCCAAGCGATTCGACCTGCTGGTGCTGCGCATCCAGCTGGCCCGGCTCGAGGGCGACCACCTGGTCGTCGAGCGGCTGCGGCAGCAGGTCCGGGAGGTCGCGTCGGCGTTGCTCGGGCAGACCGCGATCCCGTCGGTGGCGGCCCAGCAGCAGCTGTTGGACGAGATCGCGAGCGACGAGTGGTGGGTGGACGTCACGCTGCCGATGCTGGAGCTCGCCCGTCGCCGCATCCGTGGCCTGGTGCGTTTCATCGACAAGGCCAAGCGGACCATCGTCTACACGGACTTCGAGGACGAGCTCGGCGAACTGAGCACCGTCGAGCTGCCCGGGACCAGCGTCGGCACCAACTTCGAGCGGTTCCGCGCGAAAGCTCGGGCCTACCTGCGCGAACACGAGGACCACGTGGCGCTGCAGAGACTGCGCCGCAATATGCAGCTGACCCCCGACGACCTTGCTGCCCTCGAGCAGATGCTTCTCGAGAGCGGTGCCGGTGACAAGGCCGACATCGCCCGCGCCCGCGAGGAGTCACACGGGCTGGGCCTGTTCATCCGGTCGCTCGTCGG
>JALYQB010000592.1 GCA_030856045.1 Actinomycetota bacterium | reverse complement strand
CTGCTCATCGTCGCCGGTGCGGGGTCGGGGAAGACGAAGGTCCTGACCCAGCGGATCGCCGATCTGCTGGCCCACCGCGGCGTGCACCCGGGGCAGGTCCTGGCGATCACCTTCACCAACAAGGCCGCTGCCGAGATGCGCGAGCGGGTGGCCGCCCTGGTGGGCCGCCGCGCGAACGCGATGTGGGTCTCGACGTTCCACGCGATGTGCGTGCGCATCCTGCGGCGGGAGGCGAAGCACCTCTCCCTCACGTCGAACTTCTCGATCTACGACGCCGACGACACCCGCCGGCTCGTGGGCATGGTCGCCCGCGACCTGGACCTCGACCCGAAGCGCTACCCGGTCCGCGCGCTGGCGGGGCAGATCTCGAACCTGAAGAACGAGCTGATCGACGCCCGGGCCGCGGCGGCGCGGGCGGGCAACGACATGGAGCGCCGCGTCGCCGAGGTCTACGCCGCGTACGCCCAGCGGCTCGCCGCGTCCAACGGGCTCGACTTCGACGACCTCATCATGCGCACGGTGGAGCTGTTCGGAGCGTTCCCCGCGGTGGCCGAGCACTACCGGCGGCGGTTTCGCCACGTGCTGGTGGACGAGTACCAGGACACGAACCACGCACAGTACGAGCTGATCCGGCAGCTCGTGCAACCAGTGGACGACACCGTCGAGGGCGCCGAGCTGTGCGTGGTCGGGGACGCCGACCAGTCGATCTACGCATTCCGGGGCGCGACGATCCGCAACATCGAGGAGTTCGAGCGGGACTTCCCCGACGCTCGGACGATCCTGCTGGAACAGAACTACCGCTCCACCCAGACGATCCTGTCGGCGGCGAACGCCGTGATCGCCCGCAACCCGAACCGCAGGGACAAGCGGCTGTGGTCCGCGGCGGGGGCGGGCGAGCCGATCGTCGGCTACGTCGCCGACACCGAGCACGACGAGGCGGCGTTCGTCGCGTCCGAGATCGACCGGCTGGTGGACGACGGCGACGCGCGGTTCGGCGACGTCGCCGTGTTCTACCGGACCAACAACTCCTCGCGGGTGTTCGAGGAGGTGTTCATCCGGCTGGGGCTGCCGTACAAGGTGGTCGGCGGGGTGCGGTTCTACGAACGGCGTGAGGTGCGTGACGCGCTGGCCTACCTGCGGGTGCTCGCCAACCCGGAGGACACGGTCTCGCTGCGGCGCATCCTCAACGTGCCCAAGCGCGGCATCGGTGACCGGGCGGAGGCCGTGGTCGCCGCGCATGCGGAGCGGGAGCGGACCACCTTCGCCGCGGCGCTGCGGGCCGCCGCGGCCGGCCAGGACGTCCCGATGCTGCACGTGCGGTCGCGGGCGGCGATCACCGGCTTCGTGGCCCTGCTCGACGAGCTGCGCGTGCGGGTCGACGCCGGGGACGAGGTGTCCGAGGTCCTGGAGGCGGTGCTGGCGCGCACCGGGTACCGCGCGGAGCTCGACGCGTCCGACGACTCGCAGGACGCGTCCCGGGTGGAGAACCTCGACGAGCTGGTGACGGTGGCGCGGGAGTTCGCCACCGAGGCGGCGCCGGTCGTGCCGGTCGCCGAGGACGCGGAGGGCGTCCCGGAGCCGGGGTCGCTCGCGGCCTTCCTGGAACGGGTGTCGCTGGTCGCGGACGCCGACCAGATCCCGGGCGACTCGGCAGGCGTCGTCACGCTGATGACGCTGCACACCGCGAAGGGACTGGAGTTCCCGGTGGTGTTCCTGACCGGCTGGGAGGATGGCCTGTTTCCGCACCTGCGCGCGCTCGGCGACCCGACCGAGCTCGCGGAGGAGCGGCGCCTGGCCTACGTCGGGCTCACCCGGGCGCGGCACCGGCTGTACCTGTCGCGGGCGATCACCCGGTCGGCGTGGGGGCAGCCCATGACCAACCCCGAGTCGCGGTTCCTCGCCGACGTCCCCGAGGAGCTCGTGATGTGGCGCCGGACCGCGCCCGATCGCGCCGCGCCGGTCGGGCACCCGGTGCTCGGCCACCGATCCGACACCGCGGGCCGCGACGCGGCGCAGGCCGGTGTCACCGAGCGCGGTCTGCGGTCCGCCCCGTTCCGCGGGTGGAAGGAGACGCCGTCGATCTCGCTGGACGTCGGCGATCGGGTCACCCACGACCGGTACGGCCTCGGCACGGTGGTGGCGACCGACGGGTCGGGTCCGCGGGCGACCGCGACGATCGACTTCGGCAGCTCCGGGACCGTCCGCCTGATGCTCATGGGAGGCGTGCCGCTCGCCAAGCTGTAGGGGCGTGCCCGTCGGTTGCCGACGTGGCACCTGTCGGACCCTTCCGCTACTGTCTCGAACACATGTTCGATACAAGGGGGCGCGGTGGAGGAACGGTTGCGCAGGGTGATGCGGCAGCGGGTCGAGGAGTATCTGGCGGGGGTCGAGCGGCTGTTGGGTGGGTCGGCGCCCGCCATGGGCTGGGATGTGCTCCGCGCGCGGTTGCGGCCGCTCGTCGTGGGCTGGCGGCTGCTGCTGGACAGCCACAACCCGGAG
>JALYQB010000567.1 GCA_030856045.1 Actinomycetota bacterium | reverse complement strand
CCACCAGTCCGGCGCGGCCCGCCCCAGGGCGTGCCACAGCTGGGATGACAGCCGCTGGTGTCGACCCCCGGCTGCGGGGCTCACCAGGAGCCCCCCGTCGAGCAGCTCGATGCGGCGACGATCCTCGGGCAGCGCGAGGTAGTCGGGCTCGGTCCACGGACCGGCATGGTCGAGCAGGTCGGGCTGGGCAGACGAGGCCATCCGGCAGCTCACCTCCACAGGTCTCGGGGACACCACCATGCTCGCATGCTGCCGGTGAGCACGGACAGTTCTCCCTGCCACCGTCGCGGACAGCCATCCTGGGTCACCGAGGTGGAGAGTGCATCGCACCGGGGCGGGTGGGAAAGGCCATTGCCGTCCAATCGACAGCTACGCTTGCCAGCGTCCTGCGCATGACACGGAACATCACACTCCAACTCTCGGACGAGGCGTACGACGCGGTGAAGCACTACGCCGCGGCCGTACATCGGTTGATGAACTCCTGGGTTACGCCATCACGAGAGAACGGCAAGAAGCTCCTACCGACAGTGCATGGGACAGAACGGTGGTATCGCTATGACACCGAACTTGGGCGACCAGCCAAGCCACTTCTCGGCCGGTGATCGAAGCGATGAGGTCGTGGTGCAGTATCCGTAAGGCGGGTGCCACGGCTGGTGCCGCGATCAGCAGGTCGGGGATCTTCACGCCCCGGTGGTGACCTTGCTGGACAAGCTGCTCCTGCACTTGTCCGGCGCGCAGTAGCGCCGCTTCGGTGAGGGCGACCCTCGGGGGCAGTGAACATGGCGGCGAAACGCCGGTAGTGGTCGGTGTGCCGTGCCGAGCGCAGGACAGCGCAGGACCTCGAGCCGCTCGATGTCACTGTAGCCGACCTCGCTGTGATGAAACAGGACTGTCACCTCGGCGGCGGCGGGTGCCTGGTCCAGCCGGTTCACACGCTGGTGTCGAGTCGGCAGGTCAATGCCACGCCGAATCTGTTCGGGTGGTCCAGGTCGCCGTTGGTCAGCAGAGCGATGCCGCCCCCGATGGCCGCGGCGCGTTGCCGGTCGTACTAAGGAGAACGAAGGTTTTCGGACTGTTTGTCGAGTCGTGGAATCATGCGTGGATGTAGGACAACTTCGGGTCACCAAAGAACCCTCGAACGATCCCAGTACACTGCTTGAGGCGCTGCTCGTCTCTGGTCAACGGCACAGTCCGCGCGATCCGGTCGTGCTTGACATTCTTGTTCATCCATTCGTCCGGGTTCAACTCGGGAGAATAAGGCGGCAGGAAGAACAGCTCCAGCCTCCCCTCCGTGCTCGCGACGTAGTCCTTGACGATGTTCGCCTTGTGGACCGAGGAGCCATCGACCACCAGAAAGACCATGGTGTCGAAATCGTGGACCAGATTATGCAGGAACTCGATGAACCGCTCGGTGTTCATCGAGCCCTCGTGGACCTGGAAACTCAACTCGCCGCGCTGCCCGATCGCCGAGACCATCTTGATCGCCTGCCGGACCGCCGCACCGGTCACCACCGGTGTCTGTCCCACCGGCGCCCACGTCGTGCCGGCATGATAGTCCGTCCGCACCGATGCCTCATCAGCGAACAGGATCGTCGCCCCCACCACCACCGCCCGGGCCTTGATCGCCGGGTACTCCTCGCGCTTCCACCGCTCCACCCGCTCCGGGTCCTGCTTCCACGACCGGTACAATGGCCGCTGCGCTGACATGCCGGGCTTCTTGAGTATCCGCCCCAACGGCCACGGCCAGCGTGCATGGCACGCTGGAGGAAGTCGTCGGGCCGGTCGAATGTCTCGGTGTTGGCTATCTGGTGGTCCCTCCTGCAGAGCCTCAGCAAATCGATGTTGACGCGTAGACCATCTTCTCGCCATCACCAGCCATGGAGAACGCGCCGAAGGGTCGACGTCGCCGTTGCCGTGAGTGTCAGCTTGGCGGAAGCCGCGGGCAGGCGCGGCGGTAAACATTCAGGTCCCGGTCCGGGGGATTCGCTGGGTCGTGTCGGCTCGGATGTGAGGTGCTGGCTCTTCGGCGTGTCGTGTTGATCTCGGGGTGAGCTGTGGTGATCATGGCGCGGTGACCGAGTCGACGTCGCCGCCCCCGGCTGTTCCGGGGTGCGGGTGGTGCGCGTCTCGGGATGTGGTGATCGCCGAGCAGGCGCGTTCGATCGAGGAATTGACCAGCGCGAACGCCGGGTTGGTTGAGCGGGTGACGGCGCTGGAACGGATCCTGGGGCGCAACAGTGGGAACTCCTCGATGTCGCCGTCGAGTGATGATCTCCCCGGTCGGAAGAAGCCGCGGCCGCGACCGGCGAAGGGGTCGGGGCGCGAGCGGGGCAAGCAGAACGGTGCGCCGGGGGGCTCGCTGCCGTGGGTGGCCAACCCGATGAGCACGTGGCGCACCGCCCCGACGGTGGCTGCGCGTGCGGCGCGGATCTGGATGGGGCCACCGATGTGGGCATCGACCGTTCCCATCAGGTCCAGGACCTTCCCGAGGTCCACATCCGGGGTGCCAGCACGACGTGTACCGGGTCCGGTGTGGCTGCGGGCGTGAGCACGTCGCCGTGGGACCCACCCAGGTGTCGGCGGCACCGTCGAGCTACGGGGTGAACGCGAAGTCGCTGGTGGTGTACCTGCTGGTCTATCAACATGTGCCGGTGGAACGGGTCGTGGAGCTGATCGCCGATCTGGCCGGTGGCGCCGGCCCGTCGGCCGGGTTCGTCCACCCCGTGCTGGGCCGGTGCGCGGCCGCCGTCGGCGAGGTCGTCACACTGATCAAGACGTTGATCACCGCGGCGCACGTGGTGGGGTTCGACGAGACGACCCTGCGCGCCGGCCCGGCCGGGCGCAAACGCTACGTCGCCTCCGCCTCCACCGAGCTGTACTCGCTGTTCCACCTGGGTGGGCGGGACCTGGGTTCGTTCACCGATTTCGGGGTCCCTGCCCGCCTTCGCCGGGATCGCCGTTCATGATCGCTACTGCAACTACGACAACCTGCTGTGGAAGAACCTGGGCGGGCACCAGGCCGGTACGGCTCATCTGTTGCGGGACTTCACCGACGCCGCCGAAGCCCACCCGGCTGCGGTGTGGCCCGAGCAGGCTGGGCGTGCGCTGGGCGGGCTGATCCACGCCTGGAACCAGGCCCGCGACACCGACCTGCCCGACATCGCGTCCGACATCGGGGACCCGCTGATCGACAGCTTCCGCCACGCCATCCGGGTCGGCCTGTCCGAGGTCACGTGTGTCCCCGGGCCGCGCAACTCCACCAGGCAGCTACCCGGACGGGACCTGCTGGAGTTCTGCCGCGACCGCGAGACCGACGTGCTGCGGTTCTGCTCCGACACCCGGGTCTGGCCCACGAACAACATCAGTGAGCGCGACCTGCGGCCCACCAAGACCCAACAGAAGATCTCCGGGCGGCTCACCAGCGAAGTCCTCACCCAGGACCGCCTCGACATCCGCAGCTACCTCGACACCCTGCGCGAACACGGTGCGAACGTCATGAGCGGCATCCGCGCCGCACTCACCGCCAACCCCTGGCGCCCACCGACCCTCGCACCCACCTGAGCCGGGGCCCACCCGGGGCTCACCCGCCGCCTCACACCGCCGACGACCACGGCGGCAGCTCGCCCACGGCCCGGGCACAGTCGCGGCGCGGCCGGTCGACCGGAGGTGATCGGCTGTTCTGTGAGAAGTTCTGGCCGCTGACGATGACCTCGCCCACCTTCTGTGGTCCTCGCGGGGCACCGGGGCCCTGCGAGGACGACAAACGGCGCGCGAAGGCGACCGACGTCCGCGTCAGGCCGCATCTGCGTGTCGGCGCAGGTCAGCAGCGCTTCGTGTGGACTTTCCGACCCCCATGGCCGTGGACGTGAATGTTTACGCGCGGCGCTGGCGTCGCTGCTGGCGTTTGGAGGCCCATTGCCGGGACCGACGACCAGATGGGCGCTCAGCCGGGACACCATCCGAGCTCGGGCCACATGCACATACAACAATATGTGCCGCTGCCCGTCCTCCGGTAACACCGTCCGAGCAGACCACGATGAGCAGGCATGGAGATGGATACGGGGTTGCAGGTACACGGCGTTTCGACATCTCCGGAGGCAGCCATGTCGGCGAGGCGGCGGCCGGAGGTACTGAATGACCTGAACCGGCTGATCGCCCGGGTGGCCCGACGGGCAGAACGTAACGGGCCGGAGATCTTAGCGCGGACCTTCGTTGAGGTTGACAAGATCAGCTGCGATTTACAGGGTGTCGATCACCAGGTCCTCTACGGTCGACGTGGAACCGGCAAGACACATGCCTTGAACCACTTCAGCACACAGCTAAAATCTCAGGGCGAACTCGCCATCTACATCGATCTCCGGCGCATCGGCTCCAATGGAGGGTTATATTCCGACAGTGCTTCAGATCTTTCCCTTCGAGCCAGCCAGTTACTCATAGATGTCATCGAAGCAGTCCATAACTCCCTCTTCGACGCCGCAGCCGACAATGATGCTCACTCTGGCGTACTCAACTATCTCGATGACCTCGGTGAGGCAGCAACGAAAGTTCGAGTCGAGGGTCCGCTGCAACAGCTTGTAGAGGTCGAGAATGAGTCGAACGATGGGCATCAGCGGATGCTCGAAGCAGGTATACGTTCAACAACAGGCGTGAGTACCAGCGTCAACAGAGGGAACAGCAGACAACAGAAATCTCGAAAAAAGCGTAGTGTATCTAGGATGGGAAACGAGCTGCCGAGACTGCTCTTCGGGGAACTCGGCAGATGCATGGACAACGTGGCGAATGCGGTTGCGCCGGGACGCATTTGGATGCTTCTGGACGAATGGAGCAGCCTTCCAACAGACCTGCAGCCGATACTCGCCGACATGCTCAAGCGCACGTTCTTTACCTGTCCGAGATTAACCGTGAAGATCGCTTCGGTGGAGCGGCGTTCATCGTTTGTTACCCGAGAATCGCAGTCGCGCTACATCGGCATCGAACTCGGCGCGGACACTACGGCCGCCTTGAATTTAGACGATCACTTGATTGGCTTCAGCGACGGTAGCAGCAAGGCGTCAGAGTTCTTCTCTGAGTTGATATACCGACATCTTTCGGCGCTGTATGAAGACCTGGGCCGAATTGTGCAGTTCCCTATCGCAACGCCAGGCGAGCTAATTGAGTTGCTGTTCGATCGATCGGCCTTCGGGGAGTTCGTCATGGCGGCAGAAGGTGTGCCGCGGGACGCCATCAACATATTAGGACTCTCGGCTTCCATAGCTGGAAGCGCACAGATCAGTTCAGCTGACGTGCGGCGAGCAGCCAGACAGTACTATCTCCAAGATAAGGAGAAAGGCATCACCGGCAACCGTCGCGCAGAGTATGTATGGCAGAAGTTGCAGCGTGATGTTATCGTCAGTAATCGAAAGCGCACGTTCCTGCTCAAGCGGGTGAAGGAGCAGACGTACGATGCCATGCTTGATCTGTACGACGCTCGCCTTATCCATCTGCTACGTCCAGGACTCACGAGTCACAGCCGGCCTGGTGCTTCTTACGATGGCTACTCCATCGACTACGGAGCATATGTTAATATCCTCAAGGAGGCGGAACTTGCGGCGATGTGGCGAGCATCGCGACACCAACCGACGCACGCCGAACGGTCACTCCCGCCGTCCAATCCGGTGTCTCATTTCGACGATGAACTCGTCTTCACGCCGCCTCGGCAACGCAGCACTATTGCACCTTCGCAGCATGTCACGCCGCCACAACAATGACCCGCTAGCCCAGCTTGATCTCCTCTTTCGACACGAATGAGCTGAGTTCAGTCGTGACGGCAGCACCGGTGATGACGACCTCGACGCAGTTGGCAACGTCGCAGCGCCGCTGGCTCAAGATGGTCTACTGGCTCTAGCGAAACAGACGCCGGTATCGGGCGCGTCGTCGCAGGTCGCCACTACCGTCTTTCCCGGCCGGACTGGCCTACCGTACGTGTTCGGGGCTACTCGATCGTCGAGACGAATCGGGTGGGCTCAGCGAGCACGTGGGCCGCACCGTCGAGGTCTGCGAGCCGAGCCGCGAGGGTGGCGATCGCGAGCCCTTCCGGCAGAGCCTCGTTGAACTTCAGCCCCTTCAGTGCCCTCTCGTCGATCTCGGGAAGGCACAGTCGCTCGGCTGCGTCCGCGGTCTCGGCCCGCCACATCGCCGGCGTGAGGTCGGCGCGAAGGCGGATCGCCTCGTCGTCGAACCGCTGCTTCTCGTCGGTGAGCCCGCTGAGCGTGGCCACGAGGGTGGCATTGGCTCGGTACCCGGCCCACGTCCACCACCGGACGTCCCCGTCGTGCCGGGTGATGACCGTTCCACCCGGATGAACCGAGGCATAGGCGTCCTCGCGTGCGCGCACCCTGATCGCGCGGTTCAGACGGTGCGCGTGGATTGGGGCGAGCCGAACAGAGGTTGCGCCACCTGCGTACGGGTGGATGTCCCGGACCCGTACGCAGGCTCAGTCGAACTCGTGGTTGCGGATGGCGGTGGTGAAGGCGGTCCAGGCATGGGGGGTGACGGTCAGCGTGACGCCGTTGGGCTGTTTGGAGTCGCGCACCGCAACGGCAGCGCCGGTGAGGGCCACCTCGACGCAGTTCGCGGTGTCGCTGCTGCGGCTGCTCTTCCGCCAGCGGGCGGTGTTCGGGTTCGGCGCAGGCATCCCGCGCTCCTCTCCAGTGCTCGTACGGCCGACGCGGCTCGCCGGTTCAGCCGAGCTCGGCGGCGATCTGAGCGATCAGCTCCACTGTTGCAGCGGGTGCAAGGGCTGCGTACAGGATAGTCCCCAGAGCCAGCCGGTAGGCCGCGAGGTCGGCCTCCTCCTCCAGGAACAGCCCGGTGCTCTGGTTCTCCACGAACACCAGCGCCGGCTCCTCGGCGAACTCCAGGATCACGAACGGCCCGCGCAGCCCGGCGTGCGCCCCGGCTGCCATTGGCACCACCCGCAGTGTCACGTGCGGCTGCTCGGCCACGCTGAGCAGGTGGGCCAGTTGGCGGCGCATCACGCCGGGCTCGCCGACCGGGCGGCGTAGTGCTACCTCGTCGAGCACCGCGAAGAACTGCGGGGCGCTGGCCCGGGTCAGCACCGCCTGGCGGGCCATCCGCGCGGCCACCAGATTGTCCAACTCGGCGTCGGAGATGGTGGGGGCGATGCCTTGGATGACCGCCCGGGCGTACTCCGCGGTCTGCAGCAGCCCGGGCACGAAGAGCGCCTCGTAGTTCTGTACCCGGGTGGCTTTGGCCTCGAAGTCGATCAGGCTGCGCCAGAGCTGGGGCAGCCCGGGCTGGCGGGTCCACCAGCCGCGTTCCTCGGAGCGGCGTACCAGGTCGAGCAGCTCGTCGCGGGTGGCCGCGGGCACCTGGTAGAGCCCGAGCAGCGAGGCGACGTCCTCGATCTGCAGCCCGCTGTTGCCGGTCTCGACCCGGCTGATCTTGCTGGGTGACATCCCCATCAGCTTGGCCACCTCGGCGCCGGAGAGCCCCGCCTTCTCCCGCAGCGCGCGCAGCTCGGCGGCGACCTGGCGGGACCGGATCGAGGTGTGCGGGTTGCCCGGCATGCGCGTGCCTCCGCTGCGTGGGGGAATGCTGGCGACTCACTATGCAGCGTCGGCAGGGTGCAAGCAATCACTCGATTGAATGATTGCTTGCACCGCCTGCAAGGACGGATCGTCAACGCATGGACAGAGCGCAGCTCGATCGGAAGATCATAGCCGGGACGGTGGTCGAGGAGACGGCGGACCCGTTGACCGCCGCCGTCACGCGGTGCCGGAGCTGGGGCTGGCCGGTCAGTCTCACCGGGTCCCGCGTCCTGCTGAGCACCGGGGTACAGGTCAGCGCGGTCGAGCTCGCCGAGGAGCCGGCCGACGAGGTGTCGCAGGCGGCGATCGATCGGCTCGACGGGCGCGGCGGCGTCACCCACCGCGCCGGTGCGCTCGTACCACTGCCGCCCAGCGAGCTGGCCTGCGGACAGGTCGCCTGGCAGGTGCCGCCCGCGCCGGCCGAGCCGTGGTT
>JALYQB010000552.1 GCA_030856045.1 Actinomycetota bacterium | reverse complement strand
GAGCACGGCGACCGCGGCGAGGACGACGGGCAGCAGCGCGGCGGCCGAGCCGACCGAGGCGCGCAGGCCCCGCTGGACACCCGCGCCGATCGGACCTCCGGCTGCCCACCACACCCCCGCGGCGATCACCATCGCACCGGCGACCAGGCCGAGGGCCACGCCGTCTCGCCGGTGCGCCGGGTCGATCTGGCGGGTGCGGCCGAACGCCCGCGCAAGGCCCCCGGCCCCACGGGCGAGCAGACCCCAGGTCGCCCTGACCCCGCGGCCCAGCGAACCACGCGAGCGGTACCGGGACCGCGCCGCGGGCCGCTTCGCAGGCGCCCGGTTCGACCGCGGGCCCGCGCCCCGGGCCCGGGTGGTCTTCGTGGTGGTCCGCGCTGCCATGTCCCACACCGTAGCCCGACCGCCCCTCTCGCCCCAGCAGCAACAGGCGTCCTACCCGTCACAACAGTGCGATGACGAGCACCCCAGGATCGCGCGACGCGCCCCACCGAAGTGCCCGACACGCCGCACTCACCGTGCGCGGATCGGTGTCAGGAGCTGACGGGGATCACCGTGGGCACGATCATGGGACGCCTGCGGTAGGTGTTGGACACCCAGCGGCCGACCACCCGGCGCACCGACTGCGCGATGCGGTGCGGCTCGATGATGCCCTCCGCCTCGGTCCGCGACAGCTCGTCCTCGACCAGCGGCAGCACGCCGTCGAGGGCCTTGGGATCGTCGGAGAACCCTCGGCCCGAGATGGTCGGTGGCGCCACGGCGCGGCCGGTGTGGGAGTCCACGGCGATGGTGATCGCGATGAAGCCACCCTCGCCCAGCACGAGCCGGTCCGACAGCGTCGACTCACCCACGTCGCCCACCGACGACCCGTCGACGTAGACCTGCCCCACCGCGACCCGGCCGGTGATCGCGGCGCGACCGTCGACGAGGTCCACCACGACGCCGTCCTCGGCGATGACCACGCTCTCCTCGGGCACCCCGGTGCGCACCGCGAGCGCGGCGTTGGCGCGCAGGTGGCGCCACTCGCCGTGCACCGGCATGACGTTGGACGGCCGCACGGCGTTGTAGAGGAACAGCAGCTCACCCGCGGGCGCGTGGCCCGAGACGTGCACCTTCGCGGTGCCCTGGTGCACGACGTTCGCGCCGAGCCGGCTGAGCCCGTTGACCACCCGGAACACGGCGGTCTCGTTGCCGGGGATGAGTGAGCTGGCGAGCACCACGGTGTCGCCCGAGCGGATGTTGATCTGCCGGTGCTCGCCGCGGGCCATGCGGGACAGCGCGGACAACGGCTCGCCCTGCGACCCGGTGGACACGAACACCAACCGGTCGTCGGGCATGGCGAGCGCCTCGTCCAGGTCCACGAGCAGGCCCTTCGGCACGCGCAGCACGCCGAGGTCGGCGGCCACCCCCATGTTGCGCACCATCGAGCGGCCGACGAACGCGACCTTGCGGTCCTGCGCGACCGCGACGTCGAGCACCTGCTGCACCCGGTGCACGTGGCTGGCGAAGCAGGCGGTGATCACCCGCTGGGTGGCGCGGCCGATCACGTTGTCCAGCACGGGCCCGATGTCGCGCTCCGGGGTGACGAAACCCGGCACCTCGGCGTTCGTGGAATCCAGCAGGAACAGGTCGACACCCTCGTCGCCCAACCGTGAGAAGCCCGCCAGATCGGTGAGCCGCCCGTCGAGCGGGAGCTGGTCGAGCTTGATATCCCCGCTGTGGAGCACCAGACCGGCCGGGGTGCGGATCGCGACCGCGAGCGCATCGGGGATCGAATGGTTGACGGCGAAGAACTCGCAGTCGAACGGCCCGGCGGCGTAGCGGCCACCCTCGCGCACCTCGATCAGCTTCGGCTTCTGGCGGTGCTCGCGGCACTTCGCGGCAAGCAGCGCGAGGGTGAACTGCGAGCCCACGACCGGGAGGTCCGGACGCAGCCGCAACAGGAACGGGACCGCGCCGATGTGGTCCTCGTGCCCGTGGGTGAGCACCAGCGCGTCGATGTCGTCGAGCCGGTCCTCGATCGCCCGGAAGTCGGGCAGGATCAGGTC
Organism: Actinomycetota bacterium; assembly: GCA_030856045.1. Taxonomy (GTDB): domain Bacteria; phylum Actinomycetota; class Actinomycetes; order Mycobacteriales; family Pseudonocardiaceae; genus JALYQB01. Next base: position 5,762 of record JALYQB010000552.1, on the reverse strand, counting down.
GACGCCGGGCGCGTCGTCCTCGGGGAACAGCACCCCGCAGTCGACGACGAGCAACCGTCCGGCGTGTTCGAAGACGGTCATGTTGCGGCCGATCTCGCCGATGCCGCCGAGCGCGGTCACCCGCAGGCCGCCGTCGACCAGCGCAGGCGGTTCCCCGGCGGGCACGCCCGGCAGGGGCAGGTCGGAGCCGGTGGCGGACGTCATGCGAGCACCCCCGCCTCCATCAGCGCCGCGGCGATGGCGGTGACCTGGTCGGGGTCCGCGGGCACCTGCGGCAAGCGGGGTTCGCCGACGTCGAGCCCGGTCAGCCGCAGCGCGGCCTTTCCGAAGGCGACCCCGCCGGCGAGGAAGAACGTCCGGATGAGCGCGAGAGTGGAGGCGTGCACCCGCCGCGCCGTGGCGACGTCGCCCGCCTCGAAGGCGGTGATCATGTCGCGCAGCCGGTCGGCGACGACGTTGCCGATCACGCTGACCACACCGACGGCGCCCACCGACAGCCACGGCAGGTTCAGCGCATCGTCGCCGCAGTAGTAGGCGAGGTCGGTGGTCGCGATGACCTCGGCACCCCCACCCAGGTCGCCCTTCGCGTCCTTCACCGCGACGATCCGCGGGTGCTCGGCGAGCTGGTAGAGCGACTCGAGGGAGATCGGCACGATCGAGCGCGGCGGGATGTCGTAGAGCATCACCGGAAGGTCCGTCGCGTCGGCGACCGCGGTGAAGTGCGCGACGAGGCCGCTCTGCGGCGGGCGCGAGTAGTAGGGCGTGACGACGAGCAGGCCGTGCGCCCCGGCGGCGGCGGCCTGCTTCGCCAGCTTGACCGAGTGCGCGGTGTCGTACGTGCCTGCACCTGCGACCACCGCGGCCCGCTCCCCCACCGCCGCGACGACAGCGCGCACGAGCTCGGCCTTCTCCGCGTCGCTGGTCGTGGGCGACTCACCGGTGGTGCCGTTGACGACGATGCCGTCGCACCCGCGTTCCACCAGCTGGTGGGCCAGCTTCTGTGCGCAGTCGAGGTCCAGCGCGCCGTCGGCGTCGAACGGGGTGACCATCGCGGTGAGCACCCGACCGAACGGGCGGCCCGGTGCTGCGGTCGGCGCAGTGCTCATGGGGGTGGACGCTACCCGGCCGCGGCGACTGAGCTACAGCCCCCGGCCGGGACCCCGCACGGTCGCGACATCCTCGGGTGACCCGTCGAACCGCACGCGCACCTCATCGCGCCCGTACGCGTGCAGCAGCAGCTCGCCGGGCTCACCGGTGATCGTGACGGTGTCCGTACCCGTGCCACGCTTGACCGTGTGCTGCGCACCGCCCGGCCGGTGCAGCACGATCGTCACCGGGGATCCTCGGTAGCTCAGCCGGCCCACCGTGCGGACGCTGCGCCAGAGCACGCCGTCGCGACCGGCGTCGAGCGGCCGGGGCTCCCAGCCGGCCCGGGCCCGACGCACGTCCTCGTGATGGACGAAGAACTCGACGGCATTCACCGCGTCGACGAACAGCGCCACGCTCAGCGGCGACCAGCGCGGCGGACCCTCCCGCACCGCGGCGACCAGCTCCGGCCACGGCCGCTGCGCGACGGCGTCCTGAACGCTCGCCGTATACCCGCGCAGCGCGGGAAGCAGGATCCCGGCCCCGGCATCGGGCCGACGCTCCCGGACGATCAGGTGCGCCGCGAGATCCCGGGTCGTCCAGTCGCCGCACAGCGTCGGGGCGTCCTTGCCCACTTCGTCGAACAGGTCGCAGAGCGCGTTGCGCTCCTCGGCCGCGATCCGCCTGCTCCCCATCAGCCTGACCGGTCCGGGCCGGCGTCGGTGAGCTCGACCCGCACCAGCACGCGGTCCTCGCCCCGCCCCTCGTCGTCGACGGCCACGAGAACCGGGGACAGCTGCGGGGTGCCGTCCTGTCGCACGGTGGCGAGCACCGCACGGTGTTGCTCGCGGACGACCGCGCGCGCCTCGTCCAAGTCCATGTCGCAGGTTCCTCTCTGCTCAACTCAGCTCTCGGTCACGAACGGGCTCGACGCGATCTCCGTGCCGTCGGGCAGCGCCGAGATCTCGAAGTCCCCGAAGACGTTGCCCGCGGCCTTCTGCAGCTGGCGCAGACACTCGACAGCGAGGGCACGGATCTCGACGTCGGCGTGCTCGGTGGCCCGCATCGCGACGAAGTGCCGCCAGGCCCGGTAGTTCCCGGTGACCACGATCCGGGTCTCTGTCGCGTTCGGAAGAACGGCACGTGCAGCCTGCCGCGCCTGCTTGCGCCGCAGGGTGGCGTTGGGCTCGTCCGCGAAACGCTTCTCGAGCCCCTCGAGGAGATCGGTGTAGGCATCCTGGCTCGCCCGCGCGGCCGCCAGGAAACGCTCGTGCAGCTCCGGGTCCCCGGCGATCACGTCCGGCTCCACCATCGCGGCGTTCCGCTCGGGGACGTAGCGCTGGGAGAGCTGGGAGTAGGAGAAGTGCCGGTGCCGGATCAGCTCATGGGTCAGCGACCGCGAGATCCCGGTCAGATAGAAGCTCACCGAGCCGTGCTCGAGCACCGAGAGGTGACCGACCTGCAAGATGTGACGGAGGTACCCGGCGTTCGTCGCCGTCGCGGGGTTCGGCTTCTTCCACGACTGGTAGCAGGCGCGGCCCGCGAACTCGGCGAGGGCCTGGCCGCCGTCCGCGTCGGTGGACCACGGCACGTCCTCGAGCGGGAGGAACTCGGTCTTCGCGACGAGCTGCACCCGTAACCCGGCGGTGCCCTCGAACCTCGAACTCGTCACGGCGCGCGCTCCTCTTCTCGGCCCCGGCAGGGTAACCGCCAGCCCTCTGACGTCTCGCCGACGCCAGCAGGGCTCTTGACTGACGTCATCTTAGACGGCAAGCTGACGTCATGGACCTCACTCCGTACGTCAACCGGCTGCGCGAAGACCTCACCGCCGCAGCCTCCGCGGGTGACGAGCAGACCCGACAGACCGCGGGGGCGCTCGGGGCGGCGCTGGAACCCGCCGCCCGCTTGGCGATCATGAATGCGCTGTCCGACCTCGCGGCCGAGGTGACGGCCACGCTGGAGGACCGCGTGGTGGAGCTGCGGCTGGACGGCCGTGACGTCCGCGTGGCGGTGCATCACCAGCACACTGGAGAGGCCGCGCCGCCGCCCGTCGAGCCGTTCGCCGGTGGCGCCTTCGCCGAGGGCGGCGACGTCAGCCGGATCACGTTGCGGCTGCTCGACCAGCTCAAGGGCCAGGCCGAGCGAGCGGCGGCGCAGCAGGGGATGTCGCTGAACTCGTGGGTCTCCCAGGCGGTGCAGGGTGCGCTGGCGGACCGGCTCGCCGAGGGTGGCCCGTGGGCAGGCGGCAGCAGGCGAGGTGGGTGGTCCGACGGGCGGCGGCGGGACCGCGGGGGCAACCGCGTGCACGGCTGGGTACAGGGCTGAGGAGGACACCGTGACCGACACCGATCCCGCCGTCGTACGCCACCAGCACTTCGAGTGCGACGGGCCGATCGACATCACCGTCGAGCTGGGCGCGGGACGCGCCGACGTGCGCCTGATCGAGGGAGACGCCGGCGCGCGGTCCGGCAGCGCCTCGGTCCGCCCCGACGACACCGCCACGACGCCGTGGAACGCCGGGCTCGGCGGCCTGCTGAGCTGGCTCGGGGAGCAGACCGGACAGTTCGGGCCGGGCGAGCTCGCCACCGAGGCCGTGCGCGCGACCATCGTCGAGTACGGCGAGGACAGGCTCCTCGTCCAGGCGCCGCGCGAGATGCCGCTGCGGTCCGTGCCTCTCGTCGTGACGATCACGGCGCCGTCCGGCTCGACGGTCACGGCCCGCTCAGGCTCCGCCGACGTGACGGTCGACGGGGTTGCCGCGCGGCTCGACGTGTCGACCGGTTCCGGTGACCTCCGGGCGCAGCGGTGCGCGGGGCCCGTCGAGGTCAAGACCGGCTCGGGCGACGTCCGGCTCGGCTCCGTGGTCGGTGCGCTGCGCGCTCGCACGGGGTCCGGCGGGGTGGACGTCGTCGCGCTCGACGGCGCGGGCACCGTGCACACCGGGTCCGGTGACGTCCGGATCGGGGCGCTGGCCGACGACCTCGCAGCGAAGACCGGCAGCGGCGACCTGACCATCGGGAACGCCAGCACGGGTGAGCTGGAGCTGACCACCGGCTCCGGGCAGCTCCGCGTCGGCGTCGCCGCCGGGGTGCTGGCCGAGGTCGACATCAGCTCCGGGTCGGGCCACGCCCGCAGCGAGCTGGCGTTCGGGGAGCCGCCCGCGGAGGGGGCCGCCCGGCTGCGGGTTCGCGGCCGGACCGGGTCCGGCGACGCCCTCGTCACGACCGGATCCTGAGTTCTCGGGTCCGGCCCAGCGCGCTTGCCATGTCGCCGCGCTCCCCTACCGCGACGCCGTCCAGCCCCAGCCAGCCCGCGAACTGGGCCAGCGCGTCCGCCAACGCGGGGACGACGCGGCCGGGGTGGGTTCCCGGCTCGCCGAAGGCACCGGGTACCCGCAGCACGCCCGTGGCGCGGTCGGCCTTGAGGTCGACACGCGCCACCAGCTCGCCGTCGAGCAGGAACGGGAACACGTAGTACCCGTGCATGCGCTGCGGTTCGGGCACATAGATCTCGATGCGGTAGCGGAACCCGAACAGCCGCTCGGTGCGGTCGCGGTACCAGATGAGCGGGTCGAACGGGCAGAGCAGCGCGGCACCCTCGACGCGTCGAGGCGTCCGCGCGTCGCGGTGGCGGTACGCGGGTGCCGCCCATCCCCGCACGGTCACGGGTTCGAGCTCCCCGTCCTCGACGAGCTCCGTCACGGCACGCCGGCTCCGGTCTGGAGCGAGGCGGTAGTAGTCCCGCAGGTCGGGTTCGGTCGCGACGCCCAGCGCGGCTGCGGCCTGCCCGACGAGCCGCCTGGCCGCCGCCGACGGGTCGGGTCGCGGAGCGGCGAGCACCTCCGGCGGAAGTACTCGCTCGGGCAGGTCGTAGAGCCGCTGGAAGTGGCGGCGGGTGCCGGTCGTGAGCTCGCCGACCCCGAAGAGCCACTCGCAGATGCGCTTCACGTCCGACCGGTTCCACCATGAACCGCCCACCGGCCGGGGCACGCCGCCCAGCACCCGCTCCAGAGTGCCCGCCCCGATCGGCCCCTGCTCTTTCACCACGGCGAGCACGTCGGCCACCAGCGCAGGATCCCGGTCGGCGAGGGCGCCGTAGTTCTGCCACCACCCCGGCCGCTTCGCCCCCGACAGCAGCAGCGGCCAGTCCTGCACCGGGACCAGGCTCGCCTCGTGCGCCCAGTACTCGACGAGCAACCTCGGGCGGCGGGCACGGTGCGACCACGCCGCGGCGTCCAGCAGCTCCCGCGGGTAGGGCCCCAGCCGGCTCGCCACCGGCATGTAGTGCGCCCGCGCCACGACGTTCACCGAGTCGAGCTGTAGCAGCCGGATCCGCGACAGCATCCGCTGCAGGTGGCGGCGCGTCACGGGCCCGGTGGGGTGCGGGTCGGTGAATCCCTGTGCCGCGAGCGCGGTGCGGCGCGCCGCGGCGAGGCCCATCGTCTGCACGCCCGCGATGCTGCCAGGCGGGACCGACAACTACCGTGCGGACCCGTGGCCGAGGTGACCGTCCGGACCGCGACCGGGCCCGACGTCCCGGTGATCGCGGAGCTGCATCGTGTGACGTGGCGCGCCGCCTACGCGCGGCTGCTGCCCCACGGTGTGCTCGACGCCCTGGACGATCCGGCGGCCGGCCGCGCGTGGGCCGACGCGGTCGCGGGCGGCGCGACGGTGCTG
>JALYQB010000545.1 GCA_030856045.1 Actinomycetota bacterium | reverse complement strand
GCCCAGGCCGGCGTCCCGCAGCAGCAGCGGCACGAACTCGTCCACGGCGAGCACGCCCCCCAGCAGCGCGCCGAACACGACGAGCCGACGGACCGGCCGCTGCGTGAGGGCTTCCCGCACTCCGGAGCGGAGGGCCTCCTTATAGTCGTCGCCTGGCGGGCGGCCGAGCGGCAACCGCGTGGCGACCGCGACCTGGACGAAGCAACCGGCCACACTCACCGCGCCGAGCAACGGGTAGCCACCCACGACAAGTAGCGGCGCGGCGACGGCGCCGGCAACGACGACCGCGACGAGCTCGGCGGCGCCGGTCCTGGCACGCACCGCGGCGTAGCGGTCACCCGCGCCGAGGCGATGCAGCTCGTCGTAGGTGAGTGCCTCGAGCGTCCCCGATCGCAGTGCGCCTGCCGATCCCCACAGCACGAACCCGGCGGCGAACGCGGGATAACCCGGGAGCACCACCCACAGCGCGAAACCGGCCGCACGGACGAAGCCGCTGGCGACCAACAGGTGCCGTCGGGGGATCCGGTCGGCGAGGGCCCCGGACGGCACCTCGGCCACGAGGCCCACCAGGGACCACAGCGCGAACAGCGAGGCGATCTCGCCACCGCTCAGCCCCGTGTCGGCGAAGAGCAGTGCGTACACGGGATACAGCGGCACCAGATCGTCCAGTGCCGCGAAGGTGACGACCCGGCGACCGAGGCCGCGTGCCGTCGTCGGGGGAGCTCAGCGTCAAACGAAGCCGGACGTCATGGCGTCCAGTGTGCCACCCGGCTCCGGCGGTCAGGTACGGATTTCAACGGCGTTGCCCGCAGGCCCAGCCGGGCGCCACCGGACTGGCGGACACGCGCCACCGGACTGGCGGACACGCACCACTGGAGTGGCGGACACGCGCCACCGGAGTGGCGCCGGGCTCACCGCTCGGTGACCGGGAGGTAGACGTGCCCGCCCGCCGCCGCGAACTCCGACGACTTCTCCGCCATCCCCGCCTCGATCGCGTCCACGGTGGACAACCCGTGCTCCTCGGCGTAGGCGCGGACGTCCGCCGAGATCCGCATGGAGCAGAACTTCGGCCCGCACATCGAGCAGAAGTGCGCCGACTTCGCCGGCTCCGCGGGCAGCGTCTCGTCGTGGTAGGCGCGTGCCGTGTCCGGGTCGAGGGCCAGCGCGAACTGGTCCCGCCAGCGGAAGTCGAAGCGGGCGCGTGACAGCGCGTCGTCGCGGGCCTGCGCGCCGGGGTGGCCCTTCGCGAGGTCGGCGCTGTGCGCGGCGATCTTGTAGGTGATCACCCCGGTCTTCACGTCATCGCGGTCGGGCAGCCCGAGGTGCTCCTTGGGCGTGACGTAGCAGAGCATCGCGGTGCCCGCCTGCGCGATCATCGCCGCGCCGATCGCCGACGTGATGTGGTCGTAGGCGGGCGCGATGTCCGTCGCGAGGGGGCCGAGGGTGTAGAACGGCGCCTCGTCGCACCACTGTTCCTCCAGCCGCACGTTCTCCGCGATCTTGTGCATCGGGACGTGGCCCGGGCCCTCGATCATCACCTGCACGTCGTGGGCGCGCGCCACAGCCGTGAGCTCTCCGAGCGTGCGCAGCTCCGCGAACTGCGCCTCGTCGTTGGCGTCGGCGACCGAGCCGGGCCGCAACCCGTCGCCGAGGGAGAACGTGACGTCGTAGCGGCGCAGGATCTCGCACAGCTCGGCGAAGTTCTCGTACAGGAACGACTCACGGTGGTGCGCGAGGCACCACGCCGCCATGATCGACCCGCCGCGCGAGACGATGCCGGTGATGCGACGGGCGGTCAGCGGCACGTAGCGCAGCAGCACGCCCGCGTGGACGGTCACGTAGTCGACGCCCTGCTCGCACTGCTGGATGACCGTGTCGCGGTAGATCTCCCAGGTCAGCGCCGCGGGGTCGCCACCGACCTCCTCCAGCGCCTGGTAGATCGGCACGGTGCCCACCGGAACCGGGGAGTTTCGCAGGAGCCACTCCCGCGTCTCGGAGATCCGTTTCCCGGTGGACAGGTCCATCATCGTGTCGGCGCCCCACCGCGTCGCCCAGACGAGCTTGTCCACCTCCTCCTCGATCGAGGAGGCCACCGCCGAGTTCCCGATGTTCGCGTTGACCTTCACCAGGAACCTCTTCCCGATGATCATCGGTTCGCTCTCCGGGTGCCGGGAGTTGGCTGGGATCACCGCGCGGCCCCTGGCGACCTCGGCGAGGACCAGCGACGGGTCGACGCCCTCGCGCGCCGCGATGAACTCCATCTCGGGGGTCAGGACCCCGGCCCGGGCCCACGCGAGCTGGGTGGACGGCTCGCGCGCCGCGATCCAGTCGGCGCGCAGCGCGGGCAGCCCCCGCCGGACGTCGATCGCGACGTCTGCGTCGGTGTACGGGCCGGAGGTGTCGTACAGGTCGACGTGCTCACCGGTCTCGAGGTCGACGCGCCGCTGCGGCACACGCAGCCCGTCGCCCACCTCCCGGTAGACCTTGCGGGACCCGGTGATCGGGCCGGTGGTGACGGTCGGCGTGACGGCGCCGTCATTCGAGTACGGCATGGCGAACTCTCCCTACGCCGGCATTACCCGGTCAGGTTCAGCGGTCGACGGCCCTAGCCGCCCTCTCAGCCCGCTCCGTTGCGAGCTCCCGCGTGTCAGATGACTTCCCGACCGTAACCGCTACGCGCCGCTGCGCAACCCGGCGTCAGGGGTCGACGAGCTGCAGCACGCCGTCAGCCGTGCCGCCCACGAACACCCGGCCGGTACTGCTGTCCACCGCGACGGTGTTGGGTTGGCGCACGGTGGGCAGCCGGACGGCCTCCCGCGGTCCGCCACGTCCGAGATCCAGCCCGACGAGCTCGTTGCGCCCGGTCAGGGTGATCCACAGCCGGTCGCGCACAGCGTCGTAGGCGATGCCGTACGGGCCGCCGGGCAGCGTGGTCCGGCCGATCTCGCGCAGCGTGGGCGCCACGGCGTAGCGGATCAGCGCGCCGCCCCGGGTGTCGGTGACGATCAGCTCGCCGCGCCGGTCCGCGATGACGTGGGTCGGGCCGTCGCCTGCGGGCAGCCGACCGACGCGCTCGAGGCGCTCGGTGTCGTACAGCGTCAGTGTGCCCTCGCGGACGTCGACCATCCCGACCTGCTCGCCGACCGGAGCGAGCCCGCCCGGCTGGGTGGCGTCGTCGAAAGTGTGCACGACGCGCCCGCCGCGCACCACCGAGACCGTCCCGCCGAACTCGTTCGCCACCACGATGGTGCCGCCCGGCGTGGCTGTCGCGTCGTGCGGAAAGTCGCCCACCGGCACACGGGTCACGACCCGTCCGGCGGGCAGGTCGACGCGCACGAGCTCGTCGGCGCTCTCGGCAGGGACGAGGACCGGGCCGCCCGGCGCCTCGAGCTGCAGGTGGCGCAGGAAGCCCGGCAGCGGGGTGCGCGTCAGTTCCTCGCCGGTACGGCCGTCGACCAGCAGCAGCGCGGGTGGTTCCCGCACCCCGATGGCGACGGCGGAGGTGACCGGGTCGGCGACCATGCCCTCCGCCAGGGGCCCGATCGGGATCACCCGGCCCGCGGGCTCGCCGAGCTGTGTCGGGGCGTCCGACGGTTCGGCGGCGGGGGGCCGCGGCGGCTGCGCCGGGTCGACACCGCACCCGGCGAACAACGCCAGCGCGGCCAGGACGGACAGAACCGGAAGCATGCGCATGCCCCGATCATGCCCCAGTGCACTCGCGGGTGGCCCGAGCCGGGTGCGCTGTCACGGAGTTCGCGCACGGCGGAACAGATCAATCCGGTGGCGGACGGGTCCCCGGCGTCCACGCGAGCCCGGGCACGCCCCAGCCCTGCTCCTTGACCATCTTGCGGGCTTCCCGGGTGTGGCGGCCGACCAGCCGGTCGAGGAACAGCAGCCCATCGAGGTGGTCGGTCTCGTGCTGCAGGCAGCGGGCGAAGAAGCCGGTGCCCTCGACCTCGACGGGGGCACCGTCGGCGTCGACACCGGTCACCCTCGCCCACGCCGCGCGGCCGGTCGGGTAGCCCTCGCCGGGCACCGAGAGGCAACCCTCCCAGTCGTCGTCCGGGTCGGGCATCGTCTCGGGTCGGTCGGAGGTCTCGAGCACCGGGTTGACGACGACGCCGCGGTGCATGATCTCCTCGTCGTCGGGGCAGTCGTAGACGAACACCCGCGCGGACACGCCGATCTGGTTCGCCGCGAGCCCGACGCCCTCGGCTGCGGCCATCGTCTCGAACATGTCCTCGACGAGGACGTGCAGCGCCGCGTCGAACGCGGTCACCAGGGAGGCCGGGGTGTGGAGAACCGGGTCGCCGACGACCCAGATGGGCCGGATCGTCACATCGGCCTCGCCGCGGTGGGGGTCCGTGCCGAGCGGGCATCATCGCGCGTCATGATGGCGACCATAGCCGGACGCGCCGGGCGCACCCGGCGTCGTGGCGCCGTGCCGCGTGGTTGAATATCGCGGGAAATGACAGGGCTGTGATTCGGGCCGGTGGCCCGACGCGGGACCCCAGCCGAGGAGCGAGATGGACGCCGCAGAGGCGCTGCACCGGGACAACGAGCACAGCCAGGCCGCCGCGGACGGGTTGACCCGCCGGGAGCGGGAGATCCTGGCCTTCGAGCGCCAGTGGTGGAAGTACGCCGGGGCGAAGGAGCAAGCGGTCCGCGAGCTGTTCGACATGTCCGCGACCCGCTACTACCAGGTGCTCAACGGACTGATCGACAACCGCGCCGCTCTCGACGCCGATCCCATGCTGATCAAGCGACTGCGCCGCCTGCGCGCCAGCCGGCAGCGGGCCCGCGCGGCTCGCCGGCTGGGTGTCGACCCGCGGTGACCCATCGGGCCCGAGGCGAGGAGCGGGGATGACCACACCGGACTCGACCGGCGGGAGTCGGTCGCTGCGCACCGCGGGGGTCGCGCTGCTCGGCGTGGCTGCGATCGCGCTGCTGATCGGCTTGGTCACCTTGACCGGCGGTGACGGTTCCGACGGCGGTGACGGTTCCAACGGCGTCGCGTCCGATGGGCCCACCTCGCCCGGTGCTGAGCCCGACGGCGCGGGAGCCGGCACCTCGCCCGCCCGCCCGGCCTCGCCGACGGTCACCGAGCAACCGTCCCCGTCCCCGCCCCCGGCTCTGATCACGCCGCTCGTCCCGGACCCGGCCCCGGCCGACGTGCCCGCGGCCGACGGTGGCGGTAGCGATAGTGCGGCGAAGTCCGCGGGCACCGTCCGCATCTACAACAACAGCACCATCCGGGGCCTCGCCACCCGGGTGTCGGACGACATGCGCGCGGCGGGGTGGGCGATCGAGGAGGTCGGCAACTACTCCGGCGGGATCATCCCGACCACCACGGTGTACTACGAGAACGACGCCCAGCGCAGTGCCGCCGAGGTGCTCGCCGACCAGTTCGGCATGCGGACCGAGCCCCGGTTCGACGGCATCCGCGGCGCCACCCCGGGCTTGATCGTCATCGTCACGAACGACTACTCCGCCTGACACGCCCGCTCGAGAGGAGATCGATGGTCCAGCGTGTCGCGGTCGTGCCAGGAGACGGCATCGGGACGGAGGTGACGGCGGCGGCGATGGCGGTGTTCGACGCGTTGCGCGGCCGCCACGGCGTGGACCTCGGGTTCACCGAGCTGGACTGGTCGTGCCGTCGGTACGCCGAGACCGGCGCGATGATGCCCGCGGACGGCTTGGACACCCTCGGCTCGCACGACGCGGTGCTGCTGGGTGCGGTCGGCTGGCCCGGCGTGCCCGACCACGTGTCGCTGTGGGGGCTGCTCATCCCGATCCGCCGCGCGTTCCGGCAGTACGTCAATCTGCGCCCGGTCCGCACGTACGCCGGGGTGCCGTGCCCGCTGGCGGGGGTGGGTCCCGGTGAGGTCGACCTCGTGGTGGTGCGCGAGAACAACGAGGGGGAGTACTCGGAGGTCGGCGGGCGCATGTACCGCGGCCGCGACGAGGAGATGGCCGTGCAGGAGGCGGTGTTCACCCGCCACGGGATCTCGCGGATCGCCGACTACGCGTTCGCCCTCGCCGAGTCGCGGCGGGGACGGCTGATCTCGGCGACGAAGTCCAACGGGATCGTGCACACGATGCCGTTCTGGGACGAGGTCGTCGCGTCGCGCGCGGCCGCCTACCCCGGCGTCGTGTGGCGCTCGGAGCACATCGACGCCCTCGCCGCGAAGGTGGTGCTCGACCCGCGGTCGATGGACGTGCTGCTCGCCTCGAACCTCTTCGGCGACATCCTGTCCGACCTCACCGCCGCGGTGGCGGGGTCGATCGGCATCGCGGCGAGCGCGAACCTCGACCCCACGCGCCGCTACCCGTCGATGTTCGAGCCGGTGCACGGCTCCGCCCCGGACATCGCGGGGCAGGGCCTCGCGAACCCGATCGGAATGCTGGCGTCGGTGGTGCTGATGCTGCGCCACCTCGGGTACGACGGTGCGGCCACGGCGCTCGACGAGGTGATCACCCGCAGTCTCGCCGAGCCCGCCACCCGTACCCGCGACATCGGCGGCACGGGCGATACGGTGGCCGTGACCGAGTTCGTGGTGTCCGAGCTGCGGTGATGTCGGGGAGCTACCGGTGGCCCTCGGCGTAGGCCGCCAGCGCAGCGAGCAGGGCAGGGTCCAGTGACGGGCGCACGGCGGTGCGCGCGGCGGCCAGGTGGGCAGCCGTCACCTCCGCCGCCTCCAGCGACTCGCGCATCGCGGTGAGCGCCGCCTCCCGGACCAGCGCCGCGCAGTCGGCCGCCGAGTAGCCGTCGAGCTCCACGGCGAGCGCGTCGAGGTCCACGTCCGGCGCGAGCGGGGTGTGGCGCGCCACCGACCGCAGGATGTCCGCGCGGGCACCGGCGTCCGGCGGTGTCACGTACACGAGCCGCTCCAGCCGCCCGGGCCGCAGCAGCGCGGGGTCGATCAGCTCGGGTCGGTTGGTGGCGCCGATGACCACGACGTCACGCAGCGGCTCCACCCCGTCGAGCTCGGTGAGCAGCGCGGCGACGACCCGGTCGCCCACCCCGGAGTCGGACGAGCCGCCGCGGCGCGGGGCCAGGGCGTCGACCTCGTCGAGGAACACCAGCGCGGGGGAGGCGTCGGCGGCACGGCGGAACAGCTCCCGGACGGCCCGCTCGGACTCGCCGACCCATTTGTCCAGCAGCTCGGCGCCCTTGACGGTGAACACGTTGAGTGCCCCGGCGCCTGCCAGCGCCCGCACCAGGAACGTCTTGCCGCACCCCGGCGGCCCGTACAGCAGGACCCCGCGCGGGGGGTCGACGCCGAGGCGGGTGAACGAGTCCGGGTAGCGCAGCGGCCACAGCACCGCCTCGGTCAGCGCCTGCTTCGTCTCGGCCATGTCGCCGACGTCGTCGAGTGTGAGCCCACCGGTGGCCACGGTGTCCGATGCCGACATCGACAGGGGGCGGACGGTGTCCAGCGCGCCGAGCAGATCCTGCTGGGCGACGGCAGGCTCGCCCTCACTCTCCCCATGTCCCTCTGCGCCATGTCCCTCTACCCCATGTCGCAGCGCGGCGCGCACCGCCGCCTCCCGGCGCAGCGCGACGAGATCCGCGGCGACGAAACCGGGCGTGCGCTCACCCATCGTGCCCAGGTCCACATCGGACGCCAGCGGCACCTCGCGCAGCAGCACGCGGAGCAGCTCGCAGCGGGTGCGGGCGTCGGGCAGCCCGAGGAACACCTCTCGGTCCACCAGCTCCGGGTCCCGCAGTCGCGGGTCGGTGCCCTCGGGATGCGCGGTCGTGACGACGAGGGCGACGCCCGGAGTGTCGAGTGCAGGCCGCAGCGCGTCGAGCACGACGGTGGCCAGCGGCGGCGGGTCGGACGCCGGCAGCAGCGCCTCGACGTCGGTGATCAGCAGCACGCTCGGTGTGGTGCTACGCGCTGCGGCCACCCCGTCGTGCACCCGCCGCGACGCGGCGCCTGCCTCGAGCGCGACCACACTGGGCCCGGCGAGCTCCACGACCCGCGCGCCGACGTCCCGCGCCACCGCCCGGACC
>JALYQB010000541.1 GCA_030856045.1 Actinomycetota bacterium | reverse complement strand
CCACCATCATCGTCGAGGCAGGCGAGACCAGTGGGGCGAGGATCCAGGCCAGGATGGGGGTCGAGCACGGTCGGCCGGTGATCCTGCGCGACCGCGTGGTGCAGGCGAACGAGTGGGCGACGGCGCTGCAGCATCGGCCGGGCGTGCACGTCGTGTCGACGACGGGCGAAGCGCTCGACGTCGTCGCCGCCCTCGAGCCCGATCTCGACGACGTCCTGAGTGGCCTGCTCGCCGGCAGGGGATGAGCCTCGCACGACACCTCGACGCCCGCGGCGGACGGGTGATCAGCGAGCGGCTGGTCGTGGAGGTCGGGGGCTACCTGCGCAATGTCGTCCGGGGATCACACGTGACGTGCGCGGTCTGCGGGACGCCGGTCGCACCGGCCTTCGACGTGTGCCACCGCTGCCAGCGCGACCGCGGCGAGTTCGGGCAGAGCCTCGCGGACCTCGTGGTGCCGCTCTGGTACGGCATCCGGGGAACGCAATCCGGGTACCTCATGCACAGCTACAAGGACGTCGCAGCGCCAGCCAGGCACCACCAGATCCTGCTCAGCGTGCTGCTGCTCGCCGCTCTCGACCTCCACGGCGAGTGCATCGAGCGACGGCTCGGCCAGGCCGTCGATGCGTGGGCGTTCGTGCCGTCGGTCCGCCGCGACCGCAGCGGTGAGCACCCCTTGCATCTGGTCGCGAGGCGAGCCGGCGTCGCGCCCCCGGAGATCGCGCTCACACCCGTTGGGGACACGCACCCGGACGAGCGGGCCACGAGCCCCGACCGGTTCGCGCTCGCCGCGGACAACACCGCGCGAGATCGTCACGTCCTGCTCCTCGAGGACACCTGGACCAGCGGCGGCAACGCTCAGTCCGCAGCCCTCACGCTGCGAAACGCCGGGGCCGCGAGCGTGACGATCATCGCGCTGGCCCGCTGGCTGAACCCGGACGAGCAGCCCACGGGCGAGTTCGTCGCCAGCCGGCTCACCGAGGACTACGACCCGCTCGCCTGCCCAATCGGGGACCCGGACTGCACCCGCGTCAAGCAGACAGACCGGTGATCGTCCGGGGCCTGCACGCGGACCCCGGCCAGCTGAGTGAGGGAAGTGCCGCGCAGCCTTGAACCGTTCCCCGAAGTGGAGCCACTTTGCGGTTACGGGAGCCCCTCCCACCGCGAAATGGAGCCACTTTGCGGTGACAGGGCGGCCGGGGTTAGGGGAACGGTGGACCGCCCGCGTTGGGGCCGGGAAGTTCGCGGGCCACGACGACGGCGCACGAGTAGCACAGTGAGCCCGCCGGACCGCCGGTAGGCGAGAGCAGCTCCGTGGGCAGGGTGTGCGAGCACACCGCCTCGACGTCAGGGGCGTCGGTCCCCGTGGCTGGGAAGGCGTGGCAGCGGCCGTCGAACCCGGAGCGGCCCCACGTCACGGCCGGGCTCACCGGGCCACCCTGGAGCCGGCGTGGGTGGGGGCGCGGTGACGCCCGCCGCGGCGTGCGGCGCGCATCCTGCGTGCGGTCCGCCGGCCCCGCCACCGGGCCGCCAGCAACGCGAGATGCCACCGGATCACGCGATACACCGTGGTGCCCGGAGCAGTCCGGCAACGTCAGCGATCATGCGGTGAAGTGTCCCGAGCACGCGGGGCCGTCGGTACCGCACCGACGGGACGTCCAGGACGTTTTGCGCATAGGGTGGTGCGGTGGCGAACGAGGCCCTACGGCACACGATGGACGCCGCCCACGTCACCGACGACAAGCTCGCCGCCGAAGTCGGAGTCGACGTCAAGACCGTCGCCCGGTGGAAAGCCGACTCCGGCCGGGTACCCCACGCTCGCCATCGTTGGGCGGCGGCTGACGCCCTGGGAGTTGAGGAGTCCGTGATCTGGCCTGACGCATTACGACGCACGATCAAGACCGGTGTCGATCGGGAAGTGGTGGCGGTCTACTCCCGCCGAGCCGACTGCCCCACGTCAGTGTGGCGTCGGCTACTCACCAGCGCCACCAGCTCCCTGACCTTCGCCGGGTACACCAACTACTTCCTGTGGCTGCAACATCTCACGCTGACGTCCATGCTGCGCCGCAAGGCCCAGCAGGGCGCGTCGGTGCGGTTCCTGCTGGGCGACCCCGACAGCGACGCCACCCGCAACCGCGAGCAGGTCGAGGGAGTGCCGCTGACCGTCGGTGTGCGCATCCGCAGCACCCTCGCCGAGCTCGAAACACTCCGCGACGAACGCGGCATCGAGGCCAGGTTCTCCGACGCCCACATCGCCATGAGCGTGTTCCTGTTCGACGGCGACGCCCTGGTCACCCCGCACCTGTCGACGCAGGTCGGGCACGACTCGCCGATGCTGCACCTCAGGCGGCGGCAGGATGACGGGCTGTACGACCGGTTCGCGTCTCATGTCGAGGCGCTGTGGTCGCAGGCCCGGCCGGTGTGGGAAGACGCGCGTTAGCCTGGCGCAGCGGGAGGCGATCGATGACGGACCCCGAGAACCCGGCGCCCGGCGACGCGACCGCGTTCGACGACGTCGAGGACTGGAAGCGGCGACGGCTGCACGCCGAGCCGCGGCACCTCGTTTCCGATCGCTGGCGTGAGCGATTCAGCAACGCGGGCGCGACTGCCAAGCAGCGCCTCGAGAACCTTCCCGGCGCCGACCGCTTCGAGAGCCTGCTGCTCGACGCGCTGCGCGGGCTCACCGGCCTCGGTACCCGCGCCGCGCACGCGAGCGTCCGCCGCGACGCGATCCTCAAGGCGTACCGCAAGCACGGTCACGACGTGCGGACGCTGCGCGACATCCGCCGCCTCCATCTCAGCGACATCACGAGCGTGAAGCCCCGGCTCGACCTCGCCTACGTCACCGCATCGACGGTCCAAGGCGCCGGCGCCGGGCTCGCCGTCTCGGGTGGGCAGTTCCTCGCCGCGGGTGGCGCCGGCGTGGCGTCCGCACCCGGGGTGGGCACCGTCATCACCGCGATGGCCGCCGACGCCGCCGCGGTTCTGGTCGCGAGCCACCGGGCCGTCGCGCACATCGCCGCGTACTACGGCTACGACGTCGACGAGCCGGAGGAACGCCTGTTCGCGCTCGGCGTGCTCGGCGTCGGGACCGCCGTCGACGCGACCGCGAAGTATGCCGCCTACGTCGAGCTGCACCGGATCGTCAACGCCCTCGCGCGGCGGCAGAGCTGGCAGCACCTCAATGCCAACGTCATCACCCAGGTCGTCACGAAGGTGTACGCCAAGCTGGGGCTGCGGCTCACCCAGCGCAAGCTCGCGCAGGCCGTCCCGGTCGCCGGGGTCGTCATCGGCGCGGGGCTCAACGCCAGGCTGCTGTCCCGGATCGTCGACGACGCCGAGCACCTCTACCGCGAACGGTTCCTGCGGGAGCGCTACGGCGCCACCCGCGTCGAGACCGTCCCCACCGACGACCGCACCATCCCGATCACCGACATCGTCGACGCCGAGATCGTCGAAGATACGGACCGCGGCTCCTGAGAATGCCGCACGAATCCTCCAGAAAGCGTTGCGAAGTGGTTCGGGCTCCGGGCGCTCAGCTCTGAGCCGAGACCACCGGCTCCGCCCATCGTGGCCGCGCGGCCGGCATCTCGTCGAACGTCCGGCCGCCGAGTGTCCGCCCACCGGCCTTCGGGGTGCGCCCGCCCCACTGCTTGAAGAAGAACACGACACCGGCCGCCTCGCATGCCGCCCACAGCCCGTGGGACGAGTCGAAACAGGTGAGGGGAACTCGTCTCACGGTGGCCGCGAGGGCCTCGCTTCAGGTGCCGAGGTAGGCGGCGAGGTGCTGGCCGGTGAGGGTGGTGCGGGTGGTGACGAGGTCGGCGGGTGTGCCCTGGAAGACGATCCGGCCGCCGTCGTGGCCGGCGCCGGGGCCGAGGTCGATGATCCAGTCGGCGTGGGCCATGACCGCCTGGTGGTGTTCGATGATGATGACCGACGTGCCGTCCTCGACGAGCCGGTCGAGCAGGGCGAGTAGCTGTGCGATGTCGGCGAGGTGCAGGCCGGTGGTCGGCTCGTCGAGGACGTAGATGCCGCCGTTGGCGGCCAGGTGGGTGGCCAGTTTGAGCCGCTGTCGCTCGCCGCCGGATAGTGTGGTGAGCGGTTGGCCGAGGCGCAGGTAGCCGAGCCCGACATCTGACAGTCGAGCCAGGATGGTGTGTGCGGCCGGTGTGCGCGTCTGGCCGGCGCCGAAGAACTCCTGCGCCTCGGTCACCGACATCGCGAGGACCTCGCTGATGTCTTTGCCGGTGTCCTTGCCGCCGAGGTGGTATTCCAGTACCGATGCCTGGTACCGCTTTCCCTCGCACTCCTGGCAGGTGGTGGCGACGCCGGCCATCATCGCCAGGTCGGTGTAGATGACCCCGGCGCCGTTGCAGTGGGGGCAGGCGCCCTCGGAGTTGGCGCTGAACAGCGCCGGCTTCACACCGTTGGCCTTGGCGAACGCCTTGCGGATCGGGTCGAGCAGTCCGGTGTAGGTCGCCGGGTTGCTGCGTCGCGAGCCGCGGATCGCGCCCTGGTCGATCGACACCACACCCGCGCCGGCGGCCCCTGAACCGTTGACCAGCGACCCGTGCACGAGTGAGCTCTTGCCGGAGCCGGCGACGCCGGTGACCACGACGAGCACCCCGAG
>JALYQB010000515.1 GCA_030856045.1 Actinomycetota bacterium | reverse complement strand
GTTCCGCCCACACGTCACGGTGGCGCGGTGGCGTGGCGGCCGCGCGCCCGCCGCGCTGCCGGCCGACTACCGCGGGCCGGAGTGGACGGCGCGCGAGGTGGTACTGGTGGCCAGCGACCTGACGCCCGAGGGACCGCACTACACGGTCGTGGAGCGCGCTCCGCTGCGCTGAGCCGCAACCGGGCTGCCACATGGAGCCATGTGGCAGTCGTAGGCGCACTGCTCAGAGTTCGCGGCGCAGGCGAACGAGCGTTTGCTCCTGGGCGCGCTGGTGTAGGGGTCGGTCGGTCCAGCGGGCCTTGCGGATCTCCTTCGACACGGCCAGGTCGCGCTCGAACTGCTCGGTGAGCTGCCCGGCGAAGCGCTCGGACTGCACGCACAGCGTCGCCTCGTCGTGCAGCTGGAAGGAGCGGTTGTCGAAGTTCACCGAGCCGACCGTCGACCACGCCTCGTCCACGGTCGTCGTCTTGGCGTGCAGCATGGTCGGCCCGTACTCGAAGATCCGCACCCCGGCACCGATCAGCCGGTCGTACACCGCCCGGCCCGCGACCCGCACGAACTGCTTGTCGATGTGCTCCCCGGGCACGAGCACCCGCACCCGCACCCCGCGCCGCGCAGCACCCATGAGGGCCTCGACGAACGCCGGGCGGGGCGCGAAGTAGGCCGCGGTGAGGTCGATCGTGGTGGTGGCGCAGGCGATCGCGAGGAAGTACAGCGCCTCGACGTTCGTGTCGCCGACGCCGGCGGACGACCGCACGAGCTGCATCGGTCCTGCACCGTCGGCGCCGGTGAGCTCCGGCAGGTAATCGGGCCCCACGAGAACGTCCCCGGTGGCCTCCAGCCAGTTCTCCGCGAAGGCACCCTGCAGCCCGCGCACGATCGGCCCGCGGACGCGCAGATGCGTGTCCCGCCAGTGGTCGGGGTCCTGCGCGTCGCCGGTCCACTCCTGCGCGATGCCGACCCCGCCGATCATGCCCACCTCGCCGTCCGCGATGAGCAGCTTGCGGTGGGTGCGGTTGTTGAACCGCCGGATCGTGTACGGCTTGGGTGGGCGGAACCGCGTGACCGTCACGCCGGCCTCGCGCATCTCCCGGATGAGCCGGGGCTCCATCTTCGCGGTGCCGAACGCGTCGAGCAGCACGTTCACGGCGACGCCCGCACGGGCACGCTCGCCGAGCGCCGCGGCGACGTCGCGCGCGATGTCGCCGCGCCAGTAGACGAACGTCAGCAGGTTCAGCGACCGCTGCGCCGTCCCGATGGTCGCCAGGAACGCCGGGAAGATCGCGTCACCGTTGATCAGCAGCTCGAGGTCGTTGCCGCGGGAGATCGGCGCGCTGGTCAGCGCCTCGGTCGCGCGCAGGAACTCCTCGGAGCCCACTCGCACGTGGTCACCGCGCAGCTCGTAGCCCTGGCCCTGCTCGCGGCGGTGACGCAGCGAGTCGCTGGCGTACCAGGCGACCGCAGCACCCCATGGGATCAGACCCAGCGCGGCCAGCCCGAGCCGGTGCCGGGACACCGAATCGGTCACGGCACCACGACCTGCACGCCGCCGGCCAGCAGCTCGAACCGGGTGTGGTCACAAGGACGCACGTCGCCGTCGATGTTGAACGGCGTGCCGGCCGGGAGCGCCAGCTCGACCACCCGCCCGCGGTGGTGGCCGACGTCGCACTGCGAGGTCAGCCGGCCGCGGCGCATGCCGTACGCGCGGCGCACGAGCGCGGTCCGCGACCCGGCGGGCACCACCGCGACATCGAGCTGCCCGTCGCCGTGGGAGGTGCCGCCGATGTGCGACCCGCCGCCGAACGCCCCGGTGACCCCGACGACGACCTGCCACACGTCCCCGTCGAACCGCTCCGCGCCGTCGCAGCGGACCCGGCAGTGCAGCGGCGGTGCGGTGAGCCCGGCGCGCAGCGCACCGAGGGCGTACGCGAGCACCCCGAGGCGGGACTTGTGCGGCTCCGCGTGCCGGCTGGCTGCGGCCGACAGCCCCGCCGCCGCAGCATTGACGAACGGCCGGTCACCCACCTTGCCCACCTCGTGGCACCGCGTCGTGGCGGCCGGGTCGGCGGCGAGCGCACACGCAGCATCCAGCGCGACGGGCAGCCCCAGCGCGCGGGCGAAGTCGTTCGCGGTCCCGGTGGGGATGACGGCGAGCGGCAGTCGCGCCGTGTGTGCGGCGCAGGCGGCGACGCCGATCGAGCCGTCACCGCCCGCGACCACGATGCGGTCGGTGGGCTCCGGCAGCGGCGCCACGAGGTCGTCCAGCGACAGCACCTCGACCTCGGGACCGTGGCGCCGCAGCTCGTCGGCGACTCTGTCGGGATCGGTCCGACTCCCCGATCGGGTGTTGACGACGAGCGCTATGAGCACAGCGTGATCCTGCCCGATGGTGACCCCTCCGTGCACCTCGTGCTCCACCCGACCGGCGGGCTGGTAATCTCGCGTTCGGTCCGGCTGCAGTCCGTGGCGGCCGGGAACCGTTCGCGCAGGAGCGGAGACTTCGGGCCCGAATCGGGCCCTCACGGTACCTCTGAGGAGACGATCGACCCGTGGCGTTGTCCACTGCACAGAAGACCGAGATCCTGTCCGAGTACGGGCTACGCGAGGGGGACACCGGTTCCCCGGAGGCGCAGGTGGCCCTGCTGACGAAGCGGATCAAGGACCTCACCGAGCATCTCAAGCAGCACAAGCACGATCACCACTCCCGCCGTGGCCTGCTTCTCATGGTCGGGCGCCGCCGGAATCTGCTGAAGTACGTAGCGAAGGTGGACATCGCGCGGTACCGGTCGCTCATCGAGCGGCTCGGCCTGCGCCGCTGACGCACCTCCACCGGGGTCGCAGCACCACAACCACACATCATCGCGCGCGGACCGCGCGACCACCGACGTCGAGGCCGACTCACCCCGGTCCTCGGTAGTGGCTTCCGGGAGCAACTCGCCCCCGGGCGCTTCGATCGAAGACCGGCCTTCGTCCTCGTCACGAGTCGGTGCCCCACGCGGCCCGCGGCGCGAAGAGGAGACTTCTTGACTCACGCCATGACCGAGCCCGGCGACGACGCCGTGCACGAGAGCACCGCGGTCCTCGACAACGGGAGCTTCGGCACCCGCACGGTCCGCTTCGAGACCGGCCGCCTGGCACGTCAGGCCGCCGGATCCGTCGTCGCGTACCTGGACGACGAGACGATGCTGCTCTCGGCCACCACGGCCGGGAAGCACCCGAAGGAACAGTTCGACTTCTTCCCGCTCACGGTGGACGTCGAGGAGCGCATGTACGCCGCCGGGCGCATCCCCGGCTCCTTCTTCCGTCGCGAGGGCCGTCCCTCGACCGACGCGATCCTCACCTGCCGGCTGATCGACCGCCCGCTGCGGCCGTCCTTCGCGGACGGCGTGCGCAACGAGGTGCAGGTCGTCATCACGGTCCTGAGCCTGCACCCGCAGGACCCCTACGACGTGCTGGCGATCAACGCCGCGTCCGCGTCCACCCAGCTCTCCGGCCTGCCCTTCTCGGGCCCGGTCGGCGGCACCCGGATGGCGCTGATCAGCCAGGAGGACGGCCCGAGCACCTGGGTCGCGTTCCCCACCTACCCGCAGCTCGAGCGCGCCGTGTTCGACATGGTCGTCGCGGGCCGCGTGGTCGGCTCCGGCGCCGACGCCGACGTCGCGATCATGATGGTCGAGGCCGAGGCCACCACCGAGACCAATGACCTCGTCGCGGCAGGCGCCCAGGCGCCCACCGAAGAGGTCGTGGCGCAGGGCCTCGAGGCCGCGAAACCGTTCATCCGCACGCTCTGCGAGGCGCAGCAGCAGCTCGCCGATGTGGCGACCGCCCAGCACCTGGAGTTCCCGACCTTCCCGGCGTATCAGCCCGACGCGCTCGAGGCCGTCCGTGACGCGGTGGCCGACGACCTGACGCAGGCGATGACCATCGCGGGCAAGCCGGAGCGCGAGAGCCGCATCGACGGGCTCAAGGCGGCGACGCTGGACAAGCTCGCCGGCCAGTTCGAGGGCCGGGAGAAGGAGATCGGGGCGGCGTTTCGCTCGGTCACCAAGGCGGTCGTGCGCAAGCGGATCCTCACCGAGGAGACCCGCATCGACGGCCGGGGGCTCACCGACATCCGGCCGCTGTCCGCCGAGGTCGAGGTCGTCCCCCGGGCACACGGGTCGTCGCTGTTCGAGCGCGGCGAGACCCAGATCATGGGCGTCACCACGCTGAACATGCTGCGGATGGAGCAGCAGATCGACTCGCTGGGCCCCGAGACCCGCAAGCGGTACATGCACAACTACAACTTCCCGCCTTACTCGACCGGGGAGACCGGCCGGGTCGGGTCGCCGAAGCGCCGCGAGATCGGCCACGGTGCGCTCGCCGAGCGCGCCCTGATGCCGGTGCTGCCGACGCGCGAGGAGTTCCCCTACGCAATCCGGCAGGTGTCCGAGGCGCTGGGCTCGAACGGGTCCACGTCGATGGGCTCGGTCTGCGCGTCGACGATGTCGCTGCTCAACGCGGGCGTGCCGCTCACGGCGCCGGTGGCGGGCATCGCGATGGGTCTGGTGTCCGACGAGGTCGATGGCGAGACCCGCTACGTCGCGATGACCGACATCCTCGGCGCCGAGGACGCGTTCGGCGACATGGACTTCAAGGTCGCCGGCACGAAGGACTTCGTGACCGCGCTACAGCTCGACACCAAGCTCGACGGCATCCCGTCGGCGGTGCTGGGTGCGGCGCTCTCGCAGGCCCGTGACGCCCGGCTCGCGATCCTCGACGTGATGGCCGAGGCGATCGACGCGCCGGACGAGATGAGCCCGTACGCGCCGCGCGTCACCTCGGTCAAGGTGCCGATCGACAAGATCGGCGAGGTGATCGGCCCGAAGGGCAAGATGATCAACTCGATCACCGAGCAGACCGGCGCGGACATCTCGATCGAGGACGACGGCACGATCTACGTCGGCGCGGCCGACGGCCCCTCCGCCGAGGCCGCCATCGACATGATCAACGCGATCGCCAACCCGCAGCTGCCGAAGATCGGCGAGCGGTTCCTGGGCACCGTGGTGAAGACGGCTGCGTTCGGCGCCTTCGTCTCGCTGGTGCCCGGCAAGGACGGTCTGGTGCACATCTCGAAGCTGGGCGCCGGCAAGCGCGTCAACAAGGTCGAGGACGTGGTGAACGTCGGCGACAAGCTGCGCGTCGAGATCGCGGACATCGACAACCGGGGCAAGATCAGCCTGGTGCCGGTGGCCGAGTCCGATGCGGCGGAGCCTGCTGCCGAGCCCGCTCCGGCCAGTTGATCTCCAGAACGGCCCTTCCCTCGACCGCGGACGCTGCCGGTGTCCGCGGTCGAGGGCGTTCGGCGGTCCAGCGCTCGGTGCTGCCGTCCGGGATGCGAGTGGTCACCGAGCACGTGCCCGGTGCGCGGTCGGCCGCGGTCGGCATGTGGGTCGGCGTGGGGTCGCGCGACGAGCCCGAGCCCGTCGCCGGGGCTGCGCACTACCTGGAGCACCTGTTGTTCAAGGGCACCGCGCGGCGCACCGCGGCGCAGATCGCGGAGGAGATCGACGCGGTCGGCGGTGAGCTCAACGCGTTCACCGCCCGCGAGCACACGTGCTACTACGCGCACGTCCTGGACAGCGACCTCCCGCTCGCCGTCGACCTCGTGTGCGACGTGCTCGGTGACGCGCTGCTGGACCCCGCGGACGTCGACCTCGAGCGCCGGGTGGTGCTCGAGGAGATCGCCATGCGCGACGACGACCCCGAGGACCTGCTCGCCGACGAGTTCACCGCCGCGCTGCTCGGGTCACACCCGCTCGGGCGGCCGGTGCTGGGCACCGAGGCGTCGATCACCGGGATGGGCCGAGACGCCCTGCACGGTTTCTACGCGCAGCGCTACACACCCGAGCGGATGGTCCTCGCGGTCACCGGCGCCGTCACCCACGAGGGCGTGCTCGACGCGCTGGAGCGCAGCGCCGGGAGCCGGCTGCGTGGGTCCGCGGTCCCGGAGGCGCCCCGTCGTCACCGGGAGCCCGTCAGCGGTGGGGGCCGGGTCGTGGTGCGCAGCGACGACTCCGAGCAGGCGCACCTCATGCTCGGGGTGCCCGCGATGGACCGCCACGACGAGCGGCGCTACGTGCTCGGCGTGCTCGACGCGGCGCTCGGCGGTGGCATGAGCTCCCGGCTGTTCCAGCAGGTCCGCGAGCAGCGCGGGCTGGCGTACTCGGTGTACTCGTCGGTCGACGCGTGGTCGGACACCGGCATCCTGTCGGTGTACGCGGGATGCTCGCCGGAGCGCCTAGGCGAGGTGGCCGGCGTGGTGCGCGGTGTGCTCGCGGACGTTGCGGCCGACGGTCTGAGCGACGCCGAGCTCGCGCGGGGCAAGGGGCAGCTGCGCGGGGGCCTGGTGCTGGGCCTCGAGGACACCGCCGCGCGGATGAGCAGGCTCGGCCGTGCGGAGCTGCACCACGGCACCCGCGAGACCGTCGACGAGGTCCTTGCCCGAATCGACGCGGTGCGCGGCGAGCAGGTCTCCTCGCTCGCGGCGGAGCTGCTCGCCGCGCCGCTCACCGCTGCGATCGTCGGCCCCTACGCTTCCGCCGACGATCTGCCGGGCGAGCTCACCGAGCTGATCGCGTGACCCCCGGCGACGAGGAGAACCCGATCCGCGTGGGAGTGCTCGGGGCACGGGGGCGCATGGGTGCCCAGGTGTGCCGCGCGGTCGACGCCGCCGGCGACATGGAGCTCGTCGCGACGGTCGACACCGGCGACCGGATGGTCGACGTCGCGGACGCGGGCGCCGAGGTGGTCGTCGACTTCACCCACCCCGACGTCGTCATGGACAACGTGCGGTTCTGCGTCGACCGGGGCATTCACGCCGTGGTCGGCACCACCGGGTTCGACGCCGGGCGGTTGGCCCAGGTGCGGGAGTGGCTCGCGCCGAAGCCGTCGCTCGGGGTGCTCGTCGCCCCGAACTTCGCGATCGGCGCGATCCTGTCGATGCGCTTCGCCGCGCTGGCCGCGCGGTTCTACGAGTCGGTGGAGATCGTGGAGCTGCACCATCCGCGGAAGGCCGACGCCCCGTCCGGCACCGCCGCGCGCACCGCGTCGCTGGTCGCGACCGCTCGCGCGGAGGCGGGTCTCGGCGCGCCCCCGGACGCCACGACGTCCGAGGTCGACGGCGCCCGCGGGGCTGTCGTGGACGGGGTGCGGGTGCACTCCGTGCGGTTGTCCGGGCTCGTCGCGCACCAGGAGGTGCTGCTGGGCACCGAGGGGGAGACGCTGACGATCCGGCACGACTCCCTCGACCGGTCCTCGTTCATGCCCGGTGTCCTGCTCGGGGTCCGTTCCGTGGCTGACCACCCCGGCCTCACGCTCGGCCTGGAGCTCCTGCTCGACTTGTAGTCGCGCGCCCGGCAATCGCCCTGAGGGGGCTTGTGGCGTCGTCGCGGTCAGGGCTCCAGCGGGCCGGTGAGGCGTACCTCTCGGAGCGGGCGGCCGCCGGCGTCCAGGGTGCGGACGGTGCGGTCGGGTTCCCAGCCGGCGCGGTGGTAGAAGCCGAGCGAGGCCGGGTCCTCGGCGGGTACCCACGCGACGCCGCGGGTACAGCCGGCGCGGGTGAGCTCGGCGGCGGCCCGGGCGAGCAGCCGCCCGC
>JALYQB010000493.1 GCA_030856045.1 Actinomycetota bacterium | reverse complement strand
GGCATGCTCTGGTCCCCATCACCTTTCAGCTCCGGGTAAGCCATCGGACCCAAGAACCATCCTCCGAGTTCCTCCTCACTGAATGAGAGATACGACAGGGCGCCTCGCGGCGCACCTCGTTGGTCTTGGGCCCGATGAGCCGCTCGGCGATCACCGCCGACTCGTGGTGGGTGGCCGCGGCCAGCAGGTAAGGGATGGCGCCGTCGGGGCCGATCGCGCCCCGCACCGCCTTGCCGTCGACCGCGATCGCGGGCAACACAGCCGGTTCGGCGACCGGAAACGTGACCGGCCCGCCCTGCCCCGCTCCGGCCCATCTCGCTCTGGCCCGTTCCAGCAGGTAGCTGCCCAGCCCATCGGCCAGCGGCCCCGCTCCCAGCGCGGTGAAGACCCGCTCGATGGTGTCGGGGTGCGGTGGTGTCCACCTGGTGTCGCCGCCGCGGCGGCACCCCAGCCCGGCCAGCAGTTCCTCATCGGCGTGGTGGCGGACCCAGTCGGTGATGTCGGTCAGCCTCACCTGCCCCGACAACATCGCTGCGGTGCACAACCCCAGGATCGTGGGCAGCGAATGCCGGACCCCCCGGCGGCGACGCGGATCCGGCACCGCGGCGAAACACTCCATCACGTTGCCACCACTGACCCGGTGCAGATCAGCCACCCGGCCCACCAGAACCGCGACCGCCGCCTCCGCCGGTGAGTGCGCCGCCCCCGAACCCGAGCAGACCGGTCCGACCGGCAGGTCCGGGCGAGCCGACACAACCGGGAGAACCGGGCCGGACATGACAGAATGCGCGAGCAACGGAGCCACCGATCAGACAGAGGAATTCGACACTCCCTGTCCTATCGGGACTCCGTTGCTCCTACCCGTCCGACACGGCGCCCGCGATCACACTGTGACCAGCAGCTCACACCCCCGCCGCCGCTCACCGGCATACCGCCCGAGTTCCCGCACCCCGGCCAGGCCATGCCGGCTACTGACCGAACCGGCATCAGACACTCACTCCGCGTGATCATCATGCGCCAGCTCATACTCACGGAACGACCGCACCCGGCCCCTCGCCGACTACCCCCAGTAACCGAAAACTAGCAGGACGCTACCAACCCAACCACACCAACCGAGCTACCCGGACGACATGAGCCGAAAGCCCCCTGACCTGCGGAAACGACTTTGCGCGTCACCCTGCTCTTCCGGAGGCGCTATGACGCCGAGATAGTCTCCAATGTATGTCGTGGTTGCTCCAGATAGAATTCCACCTAGAAATGCAATACTACCAACAAAAAAGCTTCTTCTGTTGGTCTCCCTGTGTGGGTCGTGGTCAGGGTATCGACGGTTGATTCGACCGATTCCTTGAGGGCTGCGAGATACGCGCGGCATGCAATCGCCTCCTAATTGCTGTAGGTGACCTTAAATCGTGTTACATGACATGATTGTTACATCTGAATGTCGGCTCTACTGCTCTTCCCGTGGGCGCACGAGCATGATCGTTTAGGGCGCACGCGGTGCCCTGCTTAGGGTTCCTGGCTTGTCAGGGTCAGGAACGATCATGCGAGGTACGGCGTGCGCGCTGCCAGGGTATGGCGACGGGTGTTGGGGGTCGAGCACACAGTGATCGAGGGAGTCGATCTCGAGCACCGTGGCGTTGAGGAGGTGCTCGCGGGTGCGGGTGCCGCCCGACCCGGTCCCGGCGGGGCCGGTGTGGGCGTTGTGGGCGTCGCTCATCGGGCTATGACCAGGGTGAGGGCCCGGCGCCGGTGGCGGGGTCTGGACCTGGGGATGACGCGGGTGTACCTGGAGGCCGACGCGACGCGGGTGTGCTGCGCCGAGCATGGGGTGGTAGGTGGCCGCGGTGCCCTGGGCGCGGCACGGGGGCCTCCGTAACGCCTTGGTAGCCGGACGCGACCTGTCGAGCAGAATAGGCGGGCGACACCCGCACCAGGCAGGAGGACCGTTGACGACCGACCTCAAGCAACTTCAGACCAGGCTATGGGGGGCTGCAGATAGCCTGCGAGCGAACTCTGGCCTGCGCTCGTCGGAATACTCGACGCCCGTGCTCGGGCTGATCTTCCTCCGCTACGCCGACCTCAGATTCGCGGCTGCCCACGAAGAGCTCGAGGGCGAAGGCTCCGGTCGCCGCAGGATCGGACCTGCCGACTACCACGCCCAGGGCGTGCTCTACCTGCACGAGCCAGCCCGGTTCGATCATCTGCTCAACCTCCCCGAGGGCGCCGACCTCGGCAAGGCCGTCAACGACGCCATGAGGGCGATCGAGAACGCCAACCCCGACCTCAAAGGCGTGTTACCTCGTGCCTACTCGTCCTTGCCGAACGACGCCCTGGCCGAGCTCCTCCGCCTGCTCAGCCAGCTGCCCAAGTCAATCGAAGGCGACGGGTTCGGGCTCATCTACGAGTACTTCCTCGGCCAGTTCGCCTCCTCCGAGGGTCAGAAGGGCGGCGAGTTCTTCACACCGACCTCGATCGTCAAGCTGATCGTCGAGATCATCGAGCCCTACCACGGCAAGATATACGACCCCGCCTGCGGCTCGGGCGGCATGTTCGTCCAGTCGGCCCACTTCGTCGAGCGCCACCGCAAGGACCCTGGCTCCGAGCTCTCCATCTACGGCCAGGAGAAGACCAAAGAGACCGTCCGCCTGGCGAAGATGAACCTCGCCGTGCACGGCCTCGCCGGCGACATCCGAGAGGCCAATACCTACTACGAGGACCTCCACGACTCAGTTGGCAGGTTCGACTTCGTCATGGCTAACCCCCCGTTCAACGTGAACAAGGTCGACAAGGCCAAGATCGAAGACGACCCCCGCTTCCCGTTCGGGCTCCCGAAGCCCGACAACGCCAACTACCTCTGGATCCAGACCTTCTACTCGGCGCTCAACCAGCACGGCCGAGCCGGCTTCGTCATGGCCAACTCGGCCTCCGACGCCCGCGGCTCTGAGATGGAGATCCGCCGTCAACTCATTGAAGACCGCTGCGTCGACGTCATCGTCTCGGTCGGGACCAACTTCTTCTTCACAGTGACCCTGCCGGTCACCCTCTGGTTCCTCGACCGAGGCAAGCGCGGCACCGAGCGCGAGGACCAGGTCCTCTTCATCGACGCCCGGGACATCTACCACCAGATCGACAGAGCCCACCGCGACTGGACTCCCGAGCAGATCGAGTTCCTCGCCAACATCGTCCGACTCTGGCGGGGCGAGGAGCCGGAGTTCACCCAGGGCAGCGACCAGCGATTGCTGGAGCATTTCCCCGAGAAGACATACCTGGATATCGCGGGCCTCTGCGCCAGCGTTGATATCGCAGCGATACGAGCGACGGACTCGAGCTTGAACCCTGGCAGGCACGTCGGCTATGCGGTCGCGAGCCTTAAGGAAGCGGAGTTCCAAGAGCAGATCACGCCGCTGGGCGAGGAGTTCGAATCGCTGGCCGAGGAAGCAGAGATCCTGACTGCACAGGTTCTGTCGACCGTCGAGGCGATTAGGCGGCGGTCCCTTGGCTGAGTGGCCGACTGTACGTCTCGGAGATCATGTCGATCTCCACGTGGGCTTTGCCTTCAAGAGCAAGGAATTTACCGACGAGCCGGAGGACATCCGTCTTGTCCGGGGTGCGAACATCGGCCAGGGAACCCTGAAGTGGGACCAAAAGCGCCGCTTCCCGGCTGAGCGGTACGACGAGTTCGAGAAGTACCACCTCCGTCCGGGCGACGTCGTGTTGGCGATGGACCGCCCATGGATCGACGCTGGGCTCAAGTGGGCGGTGGTCTCTAAGGACGAGGTGCCTGCGCTCCTCGTTCAGCGTGTTGCGCGCCTCAGAGGCACGCAGACGTTGGTCCATGAGTTCGTGCGGTACGTGATCGGGTCTCCTGAGTTCGAGGCCTACGTTCAGCCGATCGTAACCGGGGTTAACGTGCCTCATATCAGCGGATCACAGATCGAAGACTTCAGGTTCCGGCTTCCTCCAGTAAAGGCTCAAAAGGAGATCGCGAGTCTTCTGGGCACCTTCGACAAACTGATCGAGAACAACCGGCGGCGGATCGAGATCTTGGAGGAGATGGCTCGGCTGATCTACCGGGAGTGGTTCGTGCACTTCCGGTTCCCCGGTCACGAGGACGTCGAGCTCGTCGACTCCGACCCCATCCCCGACGGCTGGAAGGTCCGGTCGCTCTCCGCCGTGCTCGAGCTCGCCTACGGGAAGGCGCTAAAGGCAGACGATCGGCGGGGTGGCGATGTTGCCGTCTACGGCTCCGGCGGGATCGTTGGTTGGCACGATGAGGCGCTCGTCGATGGTCCCGGAATCGTGGTCGGCCGGAAGGGCAACGTCGGCGCTGTTTACTGGTCGGACGTCGACTTCTATCCGATTGACACGACCTACTTCGTCAAGAGCGAGATGCCGTTGTCGTTCGTGTACCATCAGCTCCAGACACTTGAGTTCATCGACTCGCATGCTGCGGTTCCCGGGCTCTCGCGGGATCAGGCTTATAGCCTCCGCGTTGTTGTGCCTGCCAGAGGCGCACTTGCCAGCTTCGACGACACGGTGAGTCCGATGTACGAACTACGCCGCAACCTCATCGCCCAAAACGATGTGCTCACCAACGCCCGCGACCTGCTCCTGCCGCGCCTGATCTCCGGCGAATTCGACGTGTCAGATCTCGATCTGGATCTCGAGCGGGTGGCGTGAGCGATGGCTGGCAGGCTGACCGAGGACGCGTTGGTGGAGCAGCCGGCGCTGCGTCTTCTCGCTGACCTCGGGTGGGCGGTCGCCTCCGGCTTCGACGAGTCCTTCGGATCGAATGGCACGCTCGGGCGTGACTCGCAGGCCGAGGTGGTGCTCGTACACCGGCTGCGTGACGCGCTCCGGTCGATCAATCCTGGCGTGCCCGACGCGGCGATCGAGACCGCGATCGAACGGCTGACGGAGAACCGCTCAGCGATGGATCGGGTGCGGGCGAACCGCGAGGTGTACCGGCTGCTGCGGGATGGCACGAAGGTCGAGGCCGAGGTCAACGGGAAACGCGAGACGGTCACGGTTCGTTACGTCCACTGGGACCACGCCGAGTCGAACGACTGGTTGGCGGTGTCGCAGCTGTGGGTGACCGGCGAGATATACAAGCGGCGGGCCGACGTCGTGCTGTTCGTCAACGGCATCCCGCTGGTGTTCATCGAGTTGAAGGTGTCGCACAGGAACATCCGCCACGCCTATGACGACAACCTCCGCGACTACCGGAACACGATCGGCCACCTCTTCTGGTTCAACGGCTTCGTGATCCTCTCCAACGGCTCGGACACCAAGGTCGGCTCGACCTACGCCCCGTGGGATCACTTCACCGAGTGGAAGAAGATCAACTCCGAGGGTGAGGTCGGCGTCGTGAGTCTCGAGACCGCGCTGCGGGGCACCTGCGACCGCTACCGACTGCTCGACCTGGTCGAGAACTTCGTCACCTACACAGAACGGCCCGGCGGGTTGGTGAAGGCGGTGGCGAAGAACCATCAGTACCTCGGGGTGAACAACGCCATCGAGGCGCTGCGCTCGGCCCGGGCCGAGGAGAGCTCGCAGCTTGGGGTGTTCTGGCACACGCAGGGCAGCGGCAAGTCGCTGTCGAATCTGTGGTTCACCCAGAAGGTGCTGCGCAAGGTCCCGGGCAACTGGACCTTCGTTGAGGTCACCGACCGCAAGGAACTCGATGACCAGATCTACGAGGAGTTCGTCGACTCCGGGGTGCTCACCACCGGCGAGAATGTCCACGCCGAGACCTCTGCCCACCTACGCGAGCTCCTCGGCCAGGACCACCGCTACGTGTTCACGCTGATCCACAAGTTCGTCCCGCCCGAGAGGGGCGCGAAGATGCCGGTGCTGTCCGAGCGCGACGACATCGTCGTCATCACCGACGAGGCCCACCGCTCCCAGTACGACCAGCTTGCCTGGAACATGCGCCAGGCCCTGCCCAACGCGTCGTTCCTCGGGTTCACCGGCACGCCGCTGATCGCCGGCGAGGAGGCGCTGACCCGGCAGGTCTTCGGCCCCTACGTGTCGGTCTACAACTTCCGGGACTCCATCAAGGACGGCGCCACCGTCCCCCTCTACTACGAGAACCGCATCCCCGAGCTGCAGCTCACCAACGAGGACTTCGACACTGAGCTCGAGGAACTGCTTGAGGACGCCGCCCTCGACAAGGCTCAGGAGAAGGCGGTCGCCCGCCAGTTCTCCCGCCAGTACCACCTCATCACCCGGGCCGAGCGGCTGGAGGAGATCGCCGCCAACCTCGTCCGCCACTTCGTCGGCCGGGGCTTCCGGGGCAAGGCCATGTGCGTCGCCATCGACAAGGCGACCGCGATCCGCATGTACGACCTCGTCCAGAAGGAATGGGCGGCACACCTGGCCGAGCTCGAAGCCCAGCTCGCCACCACGCCGAAGCTGGAACGCCCGCCGCTGGAGGCGGCCATCGAGTTCATGCGCACCACCGACATGGCCGTGGTCGTGTCGCAGGCCCAGAACGAGGTGGCCGACATGGCCGAGCTCGGCCTCGACATCGCTCCGCACCGGCGGCGCATGAATGACGAGGACCTCGCATCCAAGTTCAAGGACCCCGACGACCCGTTCCGGCTCGTGTTCGTGTGCGCCATGTGGCTCACCGGCTTCGACGCCCCGTCGTGCTCGACGATCTACCTCGACAAGCCGATGCGCAACCACACGCTCATGCAGACCATCGCACGGGCGAACCGAGTGTTCCCCGACAAGGACAGCGGCCTGATCGTCGACTACGTGGGCGTGTTCCGGAACCTCGAAGCCGCTCTCGCCATCTACGGCGCCTCACGGGAAGGCGAGGGCAACACCCCCATCCAGCCCAAGGACGAGCTGGCCGTCGACCTCGCCGCAGCACTCGAGGAGATCGCCGACTTCCTGGAAGCCAACGACGTCGACCTCGCCGATCTCGAGGCGGCGAAGGGCTTCGAATTCATCGCCCTCCAGAAGTCCGCGGTCGAAGCCCTGCTGGTCGACGACACCACCCGCCGGCGGTACGTGAGCCTCGCCCGCCGGGTGCGGACCGTCTTCAAGGCCCTGCTGCCCGACCCGGCGGCCCAGGCCGTGACGCACCGGGTGGCTGTCATCCGCTCGCTGGCCGCCAAGCTCGAATCGGCATCGGAAGTACCCGACATCAGCGGCGTCATGGACTCAGTCAGCCAGCTGCTCGACCGGTCCGTCGGCGCCGAGGAGTACGTCATCCGTGCCGGCGGGGATGCCGGACCGCTCGTCGACCTCAACCAGCTCGACTTCGAACAGCTCGCGCTCCGGTTCGCCGGCAACAAGCGCACCGCGGCCAAGCAGATCGAGCAGAACCTCGAGAAGCGCCTCGACGCCGCCGTGCGGAAGAACCCGACCCGCATCGACCTGGCTGAGCGGTTCCGCCGGCTCATCGACGAGTACAACGCCGGCACCCACAACCTCGAGGAGTTCCTCCGCCGCCTCAAGGCGATCAATGACGAGCTCACCGAGGACGAGCAGCGCACCGTCCGGGAGGACCTCACTGAAGCCGAGCTCGCCATCTACGACCTGCTCACCAAGCCCGAGCCCGAGTTGACGAAGCCTGAGCAGACCAAGGTGAAGGCGGCGGCCAAACACCTGCTCGAGCACGTCACCGAGAAGCTCGTGCTTGACTGGCGCAAGCGCCAGCACACCCGGGCCGCCGTGCAGGTCGCCGTCGGCAAGCTGCTCGACGAAGAGCTGCCTGAGGTGTACGGGCCCGACCTGTTCGACGACAAGGTCGCCCGCGTCTACGAACACATTTACGCCAGCTACTTCGACAACGGCGAATCCGTCTACAGCAGCGCCGTCGAAGAGGGTTCGGCAACGGTGCCGGTGGCGACGATGCCATCGACCACAGCCGAGGTCGACGACGACCTGCTCGTGCAGATCAGAAACGACCCCGCCCTGTTCACGAAGATGATGGAGGAGGTGTTCGGCCTCCACGAGACGTGGACGATGCCGACTGACCAGCTACTGACCGAAGAAACCAGGAACGTCGAGTTCAAACACTCCGCTCGCTGGAGCCTGACCAGCGACGACCCGAAAATCCACAAGACCCTCGCCGAGGAGATCATCGCGAAGACCGTCGCCGGCTTTCTCAACGGTCACGGCGGGACCTTGCTCATCGGCGTGAACGACCGCGGCCGGCCGGTCGGACTCGACTCGGACTACGCCCATGTCAAGCCACAGAACGCCGACGGCTTCGTCAACTGGCTCGACACCATGCTCGAGAACACCCTCGGCCACACCGGAGC
The DNA here is from genome assembly GCA_030856045.1 of Actinomycetota bacterium. Classification (GTDB taxonomy): domain Bacteria; phylum Actinomycetota; class Actinomycetes; order Mycobacteriales; family Pseudonocardiaceae; genus JALYQB01. Next base: position 5,481 of record JALYQB010000493.1, on the reverse strand, counting down.
CCACCGCGTACAGATCCGTATCGACGTCATCAACCGCATCGAAGTCTGCCGCCTTGACGTCCCTGCCTCCTCCAAGCCAATCTGGACTGGCTTCAAAAAGCAGGACGCTGTGCTATTCGTCCGACGAAACAACTCTACGCGCCAGGTCCCGGCTGACGAGGTCGACCAATTCCTCGCCGAGCGCTTCGACTGAACCACTCAAGTAACTAGTGGCGCGTAAATGATGTTCTTTGACGGCGCGGGCCGGGTGCCACCAGACCGCCTTTTCCGGCGCCGCCGATGGAATAAGTCTTCTCTCACACTGTCCCGGACAGGTCAGCTGGCGCATCAGCCGGACAGCGTGCTCACGCCACTCGCTCCGGATACTTCTTCGGGTGTCGGCATGGCTTCATCCTCTTCGCAAAATCAGAGCCCATTACCTCGCGCGCGGTTCAGCTCTCTCACCCTCACTCGGCACGTCACATCCCCAAAGTTCTGTACCTGGTAGACGAGCCTGTAATGGTCACCCTCGTCGAGCCGGATGAGTGAGGTGCTCACGGTGTCTGACACTTCGGGCGTGAACTCGAGGGTGAGTTCAGGCTCGGGCATGCCTTGTTCATACATGCCTAGGTTGATTTTCTCCATATGGCCTGGCCGTATCTCAGTCTGGCCGAGTAGGTCTCCGCTTTCTACTTTTGTTTGTTTTGCATGGTGGGTTGGCTGTGATGTTTCCATAGCACGAGGTCTCCACTTACGTTTTGTTCCGTAGGGAAATCCTCCCCCGTAAGCGCTCGCGTTCCACACAGTGCATGACTTGTTGTTTAGAACTTGACCACGAGCAGACTGTCGCCCCTTCCGTAAATCGGGGTCGGGGGTGGGGGGCAACTCCTAGGCTTCATCCCTCTGGGATGAGAGTGAGCTTTGGAGACCGCCTGGTGTCCCTTGGCCCTACCGAGGTGGATTATGGGGCGATAACGGACAGGAGTCAAGTCATTCGCTATCTGCGTCGGCCTTCAAACTAATTCGCTTCGCGATACTGCGCCTGCCTCGGAGCGTCTTTCGTGCGGCGAAAAAGATCTGAACATACCCCTTGTTTAAGTTAAAATTGTAATGATTTGCAGCGGCGTCGATGGCAGCGCAGGGTAACATAAATGTACCACTGCGGCTCGGTTCAATGACCTTGGGTAGATCGTCGCCCAAGTGAACACCCTCGAGATGGCCATACTGCAACCGCACAAGCTCAGAATAAAGATGAGAACCGTCAGGAAAGCTCAGGCTCCATCCTGTAACCTCGATAGGCACCCGACCGGTCGCGCTGACGGTCATTGTGATGACCGGCTCATGCATCTTACCGTTTAGGGGGTCGGCTATCTTGGCGGGCATTACATGCAGCTTTGCCCTGTGACCAGTGAGTAGGTAGTTTACGATATTCCACCCGAGCGTCTTAGGCGTTGGCCCATAGATGGCATCCAGGAACGCCTGACGGCGTACCTGGACTTCTACACACGAAGCGGTTACACACTTAGGATTACAGTGTCGGTGCCTGTGGATGTTGCAGAGGTTTGAGTTAGTACGTGACGGACCTCGGAAGTTGGGCCTGTGGTAATGCCAATTCTCATTCTAACGACCGTGTCGCGCCGCCAGCACAGGAATGGCTGCAATCTTCTCGGGACTAAGGTCAGTCCAGATGAGGCCGTGGGGTCGGCGCGGTGTGTCGCACGTAACGACTTCATCTGGTGTGACGATCAAATCTACGCTGAAATCATGCGCGGCCTCGGGTAACTCATCATCAACAATCTGTAGGGAGTGCACCGTTGTCACGATAGTCGTGTGTGGCCCGATCAAGCCCGCTTCCTGCAGCAATGCCACCTCGATATCCGAGTACCCCGCTCCTTTGCCAAGGCGAACCCCACGCCGATTCACGGCCACGCTGCCACAGATAATTAAGTCGACCGGCTGCATCTGCTCGACACTAATTTTGGGTGCCACCCGCGTTGCCACGTCCTTCGAGGCGGCGTCCTCGGGCGGTATCGGCAAGCTGGCGGGATCGAGGACGTAAAACGGCAGCGTGTTGGCCAACTTCGGCACCGCCATGTAGACGAGCTTGCCCTCGCTCAGTGCATGGGCGCGGACAGGTTGCTGCGCGGTGTCTGGTACGGCCTTGACGACCCGTGCGGCGTGCCAAACCGGAAGGGTGGCGAGCCGGTCAGCGGCGTGGTCCGCGCCGAAGAACAAGGGAATGCGGCCATGCACACCAGGCGAAACCACCTGTTCACGCTCCAACAACAACCACATGCGCTCACGAATGGCCTGCTTGGCTTGGTCGACCTCCGTCATCGGTGCTCCTCAAGCTGCCATCAGGGCCATGACACGGTCATACACATCCTGGACCGCTGCCACCTGGCGCCAGGGCTGGAGCTCACGGCAGGCCCCGAACACGATGTTGAACCCACCGCCACCCCAAGTCAGCTCGATCACATCGATGGCCTGGTGCAGCACTGCGGTGGCTTCATCGAGCTTGCCTTGACGCAGGTAGGCCAAGCTCAGATTACCGAGCACGATGGCTTGAGACTTCGAGCGGTCGCGCAGTTCTTGTGCTGTGGCCTCCAGGATCGGCTGTGCCTGCTCGGCCTGGCCCAGGAATAGGTAACAGGATCCGGCCAGCCGGCCGGGTTGTGTGGGCGAGAAGAGATCGAGCGCCACGTCGGCTACCTCGATCCGTTCGAAGCACCTATCAGCTTCGCTGAGCGCGCGTTCACACTCGGCGCGTTGCCCGAGGATCGCGTGGGCTTCAGCAGCGTGCAGGAGGGCGAGGCCAGTCAGGACATGGCTCGTGTGCCGGGTGGTCTCGGCGGTCTGCCTGGTCAACTGCAAACCACAGACCGGGTCTTTATCGCCGTATAGAGAGACGAAGCTTTTCCGTAGCAGAGCAAGTCCTTCAGCGGCCGGATCCCGAAGTAGTCGGGTCGCTTCAATGGCTTGATCAAAGTAGCCGTGCGCCGTGGCCTGATCCCGACGCTGCGATGCATCCCAGACGAGCTGCCCCATGAGCGTGGCACCCTCAGCCTCGACGACTAAAAGCTCGCGACACACTCGGCTGGTCGGAGCATGGGCACGCAGGAATATCACCTGGCCAAGGCACTGTCCGGTCTCCGCGAGCAGCGACGTCGACGGTGCGCGGTCATAGCGCTCATCAAGGGTATGTATCTGTTCGCGGAACCGAGCCACGGTGACGAGATCGACGCTGCCGGGATGCTGCAAGGCGTAGAGCAACCGCTCGTCGGACGCGGTTTTTTCTTCATCGCCTTCGGCGAGTAGCTCCTCGAGCTGCCCGGCCGACACTTGCAAGAAACGGGCTAGCTTTGGTCGTATCGACGGTTGCGGGCCGCCCTCGGTCTTCCCGCTTTCCCATCGTCGGACGGTCGTTGGGTCGATGTCCAGCCGCTCAGCAAGTCCTTCCTGGGTGAGGCCGAGTGTCTTGCGTCGCTGGGCGAGGCGGTGCCGCTTGGCCGCCATTTCCGCCTCCTTGGTCCCGCTTCGGGCCTATTTCCGCAGGTGAGCCTAGCGTACGCCCTATTGGCGCCCGGTAGCCGCCCAGGGTGGCGCCCTGGCTTACGGCCGGTTACCGGCGTTGTGTGCGGGTTTACGACCCGATACCGCCCGGCAGCAATGGAGGTTATGGCTTTGACCAGCCACAAGGCGACCGAGCCGATCCCTGTACTTGATCCTCCGCCGGTCGTGCTCGGACTGATGAGAGCGCTCGCCATCAGCGTGCTGAGCGAGCACACCGATGAGGCCGGCTTGTGTGCGGTGTGCAGATCTGTCTGGCCGTGTGAGCATGTCGTGCTCGCTGAGCACAACCTCGCGGTGATTTGACATGAGTCCCCAGACCGGCAGGACTGGCGGGCGCTGGAACCGCGATGCCCGTCGTCAGTCCTGCCATCCATCGGTCTTGAGATGGTAGGGATACGTACGCTGTGATGGTTACTGACGGCCGTGAGCTCTTAGATGAGCTGAGGCGTCTTAGTCAGGGTCTGAGTTCCTTCACGGCCGGCATCTTTAGCGATTCGTTATCTGCGGCAGAGCAGCTTGATTTTAGTTATCAGCTCATCACGGTGGCTGCTCGTATCCGGGAACGACTTGGACAGAAGCTTTTTGATAGTTCGCGCGTAGCCGGTGACACCCCATGACCCGCCGAATTCTCACCGTCAAAGCTCAAGGCCCGGAGGCCAGCACCACCTTCTGTATAGAGGCATGTAGGGGCAAGGTCTGGATCACTTCGTACGACTGCCCGCATGTCTGTGTGGCAATTCTTGACCCCTCGCAAGCTGACAGTCTGGTTGACCTCATTAACCAGACCGCTAAGGAAGCGCGTGGGTACCGGCCATGAATCGCGGCGGTGTTTTTCCTGCCTACCACCCTACCGCCTGGATATACCTTGCCTCGGGGGACTGCACGATTAGATGGCAGCGCGGCGATAACGTCGCCTATATACTCGCAGGCGAGCAGCTGAACACCTACCCGGATGAGGCACTGAGGGTAACGGTACTCGACACCATCCTCGTACCGTCTACGGGCTGGACTGATATTGCACAGGTTCGGCTTGTTGGAGAGAACTGGATTAGAGCTAAGCGCAAGCGCTGCCAGACATGCAGGCGGGTGTACTCGTGACTCTCCCACGCTTACATGACGATCTGATGCTTGTAGCTACCAGACCGGCTATTAACTGTGCTGGCCTGTTCGTTGTCTCTACACTCACCAGGTGGAGAGTCCAGAGTATTTTAGTTGACTCGGTAGTAGAGGTTGAACGCCTGGTTACCAATGCGGTCAAGCAAACTGGCAGGATGGTAGACCTACCGATCTTGACGGACGTCTCACGCCTGAACTTCATTACCGTGCGCCTACTCAGGCTTGAGCACAGTGTTGCTATTGAAGTATGGGACGTTGAACCTGATACACCTACACAACCACCACCACGCGGTTCAGTGATGAATCGGGGCTCTTACCTCGAAGCTGGAGGCAAAGTGGTATGGGCGGAACTGGCCCTATATCCCAATGCCGGTAAGTTAAGGCTCCTCAAGATCATCTCATGACCCTGCGACCTGCGGTGATGCGTCGCATGGAGATCGACTTCTGTGCCTAACTTACCGGCATTGCCCTATATCCTTAGTGGTAACATACCACCCTGAGCACGCGAGGCAGAGAGGCACCGGTGGGAACCAAGAGAGTCAGGTTTAGCGACCTGAGCAGGAAGGTAGCCGACGACGAGAACGACATTGCACGGCTAGTGGTTGAGCGGCACCATGCCCTTCAAGATGGGCCAGTACCAAGGAGAAACTGTACTAGCGGACTGTCAAGACATTCCGATGTAGGCTAGTGAAGGGTCGCGGAAGAATCCGCGGATGATCTCCGGAAGCTGGGCCAGGCGCTCCAGAGCGCGAGTGGCACGTCCGTGTAGTTCGGACTTGCGTCCGATTCCGGCGCGACCGAGCTGGTCGTTCT
>JALYQB010000435.1 GCA_030856045.1 Actinomycetota bacterium | reverse complement strand
TGGCCGCGACCCACGGGGTGCTCTCGGGCCCGGCCACCGACCGGCTCTCCACCTGCGGCGCCCGCGAGGTGGTGTTCACCGACACACTGCCGATCCCGGACGAGAAGCGCTTCCCCACCATGACGGTGCTCTCGATCGCACCACTGCTCGCCCGCGCGGTCCACGCCGTGTTCGACGACGGCTCCGTCACAAGCCTCTTCGACGGCAACGCCTGACGCCACCCACCAGTAACTGCCACCTGGAGCATCAGGTCGGGAGGTAGTCCAGCACTTCGGTGACGAGTAGGGCCGCGAACAGTACCGCGCACGCGCCGAGCGCCCCGTTGGACAGCCACCGCGACCGGTACGTGCGTTCGACCCGGCCGGAGTTCAGCAGCACCAGCAGCGTCACCGCGAGGAACGGCATGAAGAACGCGCCGAGCACGCCGTAGACGAGCGTGAGCTGGAACGGCCGGTCGAGGTAGAGCAGCATCATCGGCGGGAACGTCAGCCACCCGACGAACGCCCGGTACGCCCAGCTGCGCTGCCCCACGATCCGTTCGACGTCGTTCGAAGACCCTGCCCGGTCCCGCTCGCCGGAGCGCGCACGCGACCCGTGCGGCAGCCGCACGCACCGCGTCCAGTCCGCGAAGAGCAGGCTGACGCCGTTCCACACGCCGAGCAGCGACGTGAACGACACCGCGAAGAACCCGACCAGAAACAGCAGCCGCGACCAGCCACCGTAGCGGGCGGCGAGCTCGTCGGCGAGGAACAGCAGCCCGGTGTCGCCGGAGGTCACGTCGCGACCGACGAGGATGTCCGCGCCGACGATGAGCATCGCGATCACGAAGACGCCGGTCATCACGTACCCGGCGGCGTTGTCGAGCCGCATCATCGGAATCCACGACGGTCCGCGCCAGCCCTTGGCCATCGTCCAGTAGCCGTAGGCGGCCATGGTGATCGTGCCGCCGACACCGCCGATGAGGCCGAGGACGTTGATCAGCGACCCCTCGGGGAGCCGTGGCACGAGCCCCGAGGCCACCGCGCCGAGATCCGGTACGACGAGCACCGCGGTGCCCACCACCGTCACGAACATGACCGCGACCAGCACGGTCATGAGCTTCTCGATCACCCCGTAGCGCCCGAGGATCACGAGAAGGAAGCCGGCGACGCCGCAGATCATCCCCCAGTGGCGCACCGACAACCCTTCGGCCAGTGCGTTGAGCGGCAGCCCGGACGCGGACATCGCCGTGGCCCCGTACACGAAGCCCCACACGACGGCGTAGAGGCCGAAGAACGTCGTCGCCCAGCGCCCGAGGCTGCGCCAGCCGTCGAGGATCGTGCCGCCCGACGCGAGGTGCCAGCGGCCGACGGCTTCCGCGAGGCCGAGCTTGAGCAGTGTTCCGAGCACCGCCGCCCACAGCAGGACGGTGCCGAACTCGGCGCCGGCGATCAACGTCGCCACGAGGTCCCCGGCGCCGACGCCGGTGGCCGCGGCCATGATGCCGGGGCCGATCTGCCGCACCCGCCTGCCGTAGCCCGCGGGAGGCGGCTGCTCCTGGGTCCCGGTCACTCCACCACCTCCGATTCCCGTGGTGCCCGGCAACCTAGCCGCCAGGCGCACCCCGGTGCACCCCGTGACTGCGGCGCTGGACTATCCTTCACGGGTTGCCTCGGCGAGGGAGAGCCATCGCCGCCCGCGCACTCTGCCCGTGTCAGCAGGGCCCGCCGCCGCAGGCCACGACCAGCCACCCCCGCGGTGCCGTGCCCCTCCGGGCGCCGCCGCCAGCCGTGAAGGAGTCCATCGTGTCCGAGGTCCGTCTCGCTGCCGAGCCGCGCACCGAGTTCGGCAAGGGCGCCGCTCGCCGGACCCGCCGCGCGGGCAAGGTCCCCGCGGTGCTGTACGGCCACGGCACCGACCCGGTGCACGTGGCCCTGCCTGCCCACGAGTTCGCCCGTGTCCTGCGCGATCAGGGCAGCAACGCCATCCTGTCGCTCGAGCTGGGCAGCGACGGCACCCAGCTCGCCCTGACCAAGACCGTCACCACGCACCCACTGCGCAATTACATCGAACACGTCGACCTGCTGCTGGTGCGCCGCGGCGAGAAGGTGTCCGTCGACGTGAACCTGGTGTTCACCGGCGAGGCGCAGCGCGGCAGCCTCGTCTACCAGGACCTGAACACACTGACCGTCGAGGCAGACGCGTTCAGCATCCCGGAGGAGATCGAGGTCTCCATCGAGGGCCTCGCGATCGGCACACAGGTGCTCGCCGGCCAGGTGCCCCTCCCCGACGGCGTCACGCTGGAGACGGACCCCGAATACCTCGTGATCAACGTCGTCGCGGCGCCGACCGAGGAGGAGCTCGAGGCCGAGGTCGACACCGAGGGTGCCGGGGTCGTCGAGGACGCGCCGGAGGATGCGGGCGGGGCGGCGGCCGGCGGGGACGAGGCCGTCGCCGAGGGCGGGGACGCGGAGCGGTCCTGACCAGCGAGGTCGCTCTCGTGGCCGGGCTCGGCAACCCCGGGCCCGGCTACGCGGGCAACCGGCACAACGTCGGCAAGATGGTGGCCGATGTGCTCGCCGCCCGCGTCGGGGGCAGGTTCAAGACGCACAAGGGCGGCGCCGACGTGTTGGAGTGCCGGCTCGCGGGACGACGGGTGATCCTCGCGAAGCCGCGGTCTTACGTGAACCTCTCCGGCGGTCCCGTGGCGGCCACGGCCAGGTTCTTCAAGGTCGAGCCTGCCGACGTCGTGATCGTGTACGACGAGCTGGACATCGACTTCGAGGTGCTCAAGCTGAAGCACGGCGGGGGCGAGGGCGGACACAACGGCCTGCGGTCGATCTCCTCGTCGCTGGGCACCCGCGACTACCTGCGGGTCCGCGTGGGCATCGGCAGGCCGCCCGGCCGGATGGACCCCGCGGACTACGTGCTGCGGGACTTCACAGCGGCCGAGCGCCAGCAGCTCGACCTCGTGCTGGAGCGGGCCGCGGACGCCGTCGAGGACCTGCTGGGTGCGGGCCTCACGGCCGCACAGAACCGCTTCCACTGACACGTACCGCGGCGGGCGCGGGGCGTTGGACACAGAACTGCGGCGGACACAGAACTGCGGCGGGCCGGATCCTGCTGGATCCGAC
>JALYQB010000411.1 GCA_030856045.1 Actinomycetota bacterium | reverse complement strand
GGGCTCATCCGTACACCGTCTGCCCGTTTTCGGTGTCCTTGGCCAGCTTCCGGGTGAGGTACAGCGACTCGAGCGCCAGCTCGACGGCTGCGGCGATCGGACCGGGCGGGCCTGCCGGGTCCGCGCCGAACCGGGTCGCGACGGTGTGGAGCACCGGCAGCTCCGGCAGCGCGGCGAGGACCTCCGTCGCGGGGACGCGCTCGCCGGTGACCACGCGGTGGCCGCCGGCCACCACGTCGACGAGCGGGGCGAGGTCGAGGGCGGCGAGCCGGGACCGCGCGGTGTCGGCCACGGCCCGACGCAGCAGGTGGACGAGTACCTCGCCCTGCTCGTCGCGGTCGCCGGAGTCACCGAAGCCGGACTCGAACTCCAGCTTGCCGCGCAGCACCGCGGGCACCGACTCGAGGTCGACGGGACGCGCGACGGCGTGGTCCTCCCCCACCAGCGCGGCGCGGCGGACGGCGGCCCCGGCGATGGTCTCCGCGGCCGCGACGGCGAACCGGGCCGACACCCCCGAGCGCTGGTCGACGGCCGCGGACGCGCGCAGGTGCCGCGCGAACCGGGCGAGCACCTCGACGAGCGGCTCCCCCACCTCGGCGCCGATCGTGTCCAGCGCGGCCTCCTGGGTGACCAGCGCGACCTCGTCGGCGACCTCGAGCGGGTAGTGGGTGCGGATCTCCGCCCCGAACCGGTCCTTGAGCGGCGTGATGATGCGGCCGCGGTTGGTGTAGTCCTCCGGGTTGGCGCTCGCGACGAGCAGCACGTCGAGCGGCAGCCGCAGCGTGTAGCCGCGAACCTGGATGTCGCGCTCCTCCATCACGTTGAGCAGCGCCACCTGGATGCGCTCGGCGAGGTCGGGCAGCTCGTTGATCGCGACGATGCCGCGATGCGACCGCGGCACCAGCCCGAAGTGGATGGTCTCGGGGTCACCGAGGCTGCGGCCCTCCGCCACCTTCACCGGGTCGACGTCGCCGACGAGGTCACCGACGCTGGTGTCGGGGGTGGCGAGCTTCTCGGTGTAGCGCAGCGACCGGTGCAGCCACCCGACCGGCAGGTCATCGCCGAGCTCGGCGGCCCGGCGCCGCGACGCGGGGGTGATCGGCTCGTAGGGGTGCTCGGCCAGCTCGGCGCCGTCGATGACCGGGGTCCACTCGTCGAGCAGGCCGGCGAGGGTGCGCAGCAGGCGGGTCTTGCCCTGGCCGCGCTCACCGAGGAGCACGACGTCGTGGCCCGCGATCAGCGCCCGCTCGAGCTGCGGGAGCACGGTGTCGGAGAAGCCCACGATGCCGGGCCAGGGATCGCGACCGGTGCGCAGGGCGTCGAGCAGGTTCGCCCGGAGCTCGCTCTTCACTCCGCGCTGGACGTGCCCGGACGCGCGGAGTGTGCCGAGCGTGCGGGGAAGGTGGGTGGGGACGTCGACAGGAGCGGCAGCCACGAACTCCACGCTACGCACGACGACCCGGCGCGGCATCGTGAACCGAACCCGGCCCGCGCGGCTCCACAGTGTCACCGGCGAGATCGTGGTAGCCCGTCACACGGAATCAGTACTACTGCCACTGTCTACCGCGCGGTATGCACGTGAAGTACCGTAGCGGGTATGAGTACGACGCGAGTGACGATCACGATGGATGACGGCGTGTACCAGGACGCGGTCGCCGCGGCCGCCGAGCACGGAGTGAGCGTGTCGGCGTGGATCTCCCGGTGTACCCGGCTGGAAACGATGCGGGACGCGTTGACTCGCCACCAGGAGTGGTGCGCGGCCGAGGGGCTGAGCGGGCCCGCCTACGAGGAGCAGCGTGCGCAGCAGGCGACCGACGCGGCCGCCGAGCTGGACCGGCTGGGCTCGGCCCGCTCCCGGGGCGCCGACGATGCCGCGTAGGCGGCCGAAATTCGGTGACGTCTGGAGTATCAAGGGCGGGGTGATGGGGCCCGAGCCGTGGCTGATCGTCTCGAACGACCTGTACCTGGAGTTGGGCGAGGACAACATGCTCGCAGTACCGATTCGGGACACCAGCCGGCCCGGGTCACGAGTGGTGACCGAACCGATCCCCGACGTGGGTCAGGCGGTGTTGGACCGGATCACCGCGTTACCCCGAACGTGGCTGCTTGGAGAAGATCCGCTCGCCGAGCTACACCCTGACCGGCACAGCGAAGTTGGCCGCCGGATCCGCAACCTGATCGGCCCCTGACGTCGGCGTACGACCTCGGGTTGCAGCGAGCCCGCCCAGCTGGCATAGGCCGACGCCAGCGCCAGCCAGCTGCGCTGTGCCGCACCGTCAGCCGGCCGCGCCTGCCGGCACCTGGGATTCGTAGTCGAACTCGCCGTCACGAGCGCCGCCGAGGAACGCGGCCCACTCGCCGGGGGTGTAGCGCAGTGTCCTGCCGGTGGCCAGCGACCGGACCGCGGTCACCGTCCCGCGGTGGGACACGGTGACCGCACCGTTGGCGCTCGGCAGCCCGTCGAGGGCCTCATGGACGAAGCTCGTCCACTGGTCGGCGGTGAAGTCGATCACCGGGCCGGTGCCGCGGTCCTTTGTGTCCCGCATCAGCACCCCGGTCGCGGTGAAGTCGACCTCGACGCAGCTGCCACCGTTGTTGCTTCGGGTCGACGTCCGCCATCCGGCCCGCCACCCTGGGGTCTGCATGTCGTCCTCCGAGAGATCAGATCGGCGACGCGAGCCGTACGTTGATCGCATCGACGGACTCGCGCTGGGAGAGTGCGGCGGAGCGCAGGGACTCCGCGGTCCGAGTATACGCCGCGACCTGATCTTGATCCTGGACGTAGATGGCCCCGTCCGGGTATTCGATGTAGCCGATGGACTGCGCCTGCGTGAACTGCAGGACG
>JALYQB010000383.1 GCA_030856045.1 Actinomycetota bacterium | reverse complement strand
AACCACCCGGTCACCGGCTGCCCGTCGATCACCTTGGTCGTCTTGCGGCCGGTGAACTCCGGATGCTGGGCGACGTCGGTGGTCTGGCTGATCTCCGGCTCGTGGCGGGCGACCAGCACACCGTCCTCGGTGGACACCAGGTCCGGCTCGATGAAGTCCGCACCCAGCCGTGCGGCCAGCTCATAGGAGGCCAGCGTGTGCTCGGGCCGGTACCCCGCCGCACCCCGATGCCCGATCACCACCGGAGCCGCGCTGGGGTGGTCGGTGGTGGTTCCGGGCGCGCTGGACGCCGAGGCTGCCGTCATGAGGGTGAGCGAGGCCAGGATGGCGAGTAGGACGCCCACCGTCCGTGTGATCACGAGGTTCAGGCTTGCCGCCGGAGACCACGAGGCGCCCGCGATCGGGCAACGGCGACGGAACCGCGGGGTGAACGTTGGCCGACGGCCAGGGGCGGCAGCGCAGGCGTGCCACGCGTTCCTGGTGGCCTGCTCAGCGCGCCGGGATGGTGGTGCGGTGCACCTCGGCTTGCGTGATGACCCGGTTGCCCGAGGGGCGTAGGGCGTCCAGGCGGGCCAGGTCGTCGTCGCTGAGCTCGACGTCGAGTGCGGCGAGGTTCTCCTGCAGGTAACGGCGCCGCTTGGTGCCGGGGATGGGAACCACGTCGTCGCCCTGGGCGAGCACCCAGGCCAGCGCAACCTGCGACGAGGAGGCGCCGCGGGCGGTGGCGATGTCGCGGACGACGTCGACGAGCCGCTGGTTGGTGGCCAGGTTGTCCTCCTGCCACCAGGGCAGCAGCCGCCGGTAGTCGTCGGAGGCAAGCTGGTCGAGGCTGGTCACCGCGCCGCTGAGCATGCCGCGCCCGAGCGGACTGTAGGCGACCAGGCCGATGCCGAGCTCCCGACAGGTGGGCACCACCTCGTCCTCGATGTCGCGGGCGAACAGTGACCACTCGGTCTGTACCGCGGCTATCGGGTGGACCGCCGCCGCCCGCCGGATGGTGTCCGGGGCTGCTTCGGAGAGCCCGAGGTGGTGGACCTTCCAGGCCGAGCCGGGCCAGCGAGGTGTCGAGCGCCTGACGGACGTACTCCGGACGCCCGTCGGCGGGGTTGGGGCCGCTCCAGTCGTGGTCGGGATCGCGGACGATGCCGAACTTGGTGGCGACGACGACCTCGTCGTGGACCGGGGCGAGGACCCGGCCGACGAGTCGCTCGTGTCGCCGAACCCGTAGACGTCGGCGGTGTCGAACAGCGTCACGCCGCGCTCGACCGCGCGGCACAGCGTCGCGGCCGCCTCGTCACCGTCGACGGGACCGTAGGCCACGCTCATGCCCATGCAGCCGAGGCCGACGGCGGACGTGGTGAGCCCGGCCGATCCGAGCCGGCGGGGGGGTCATGCCGTTGACGCTAGCCTGCCTGCTGGACATACGGCTCGGATCAGTTCCGTGCCCACGTGTCTGGCGGGTCCACGAACGCCTGCCCGAGCTCGCGGGTCAGGCGCAACGCCTCGGCCACCCAGTCCGGCGTTGCCCCGGCGAGACCGCACGACGGGGTGGGCACGCACCGCTCCGCGAGGAACTCCCGGGGAAAGCCGATCCGGTCCACCAGTTCAAGGGCGGGCCGCGCGAGCGAGTGCAGCGTCGGCGGAACGGCGGGCTCCAGCGCGGGCACGACCCCGAGCAGCACGGTCGCGCCGCTGTCCCACGCCTCACCGAGCGCGTCGATCGTCGTGCGCGGCGACCCGGCGAGCAGCGACGCGTCGACGGCGATCGCCCCGGCTCCCGCCGCGCGCAGCAGGGCGAGCGGTGGCCGCGGGGCGCAGCAGTGCACGATGACCGGCTCGGGCAGTTGCTCGATGACGCTGCGCAGCAGGTTCGTCGCGGCGCTCTCGGGCACGGCTGCCACCGTGCCGTACCCCGACGGCGTGGGGATGCTCCCGGCGAGGACGGCGGGCAGCGACGGCTCGTCGAGCTGCACGATGACGCGGGCACCGGTGCGCTGCGCGACCTCCTCGGCGTGCCGGCGCAGGCCCTCCGCGAGCGACGCGGCGAACTCGCGCACCGCACCCCGGTCGGTGAGCACGCGGTGCCCGGTGCGCAGTTCGACGCCCGCGACGAGGGTCCACGGCCCGCACGCCTGCACCTTCACGGCCGCGGGACGGGTTCCGGCTCGCTCCAGCGCCTCCTGGAGGGCGTCGATGTCGGTGCGCAACAGGTCGACCGCCCGACGGTGGTCCCGGCCCGGCCCCGCGGTGACGCGGTAACCCGAGGGTTTCACCTCCACGGCCAGGTCGACGAGCAACCCGGCCGCGCGCCCCAGCAGGTCCGCGCCGACGCCCCGGTCGGGCAGTTCGGGCAGGTGCGGCAGGTCGGGGAGCTCGCCGACGACCGTGCGGGCGCTCTCGAAGGGATCGGTGCCGGGCAGCGAACCGACGGCGGTCGCGGTGCCGGGTGGGAGCGGTGATGTCACGTGCGCTGTCTACCAGGGCTCGACCGGACGGTTCATCGGCGTCTGATCCGGTCGGGTGTCCTGCGCCTCGTCATCTGCGCTTGCGACCGGCGAGGAGCAGGTACTCCCCGTCAATGACCGTTGGCCCGGAGCCGGGGGCGTGGCGCTTGGCGAACTCCGCGAGCTCGTGCTCCAGGGCGGCGATCCGGTCGGGGTCCTCTGCGAGGGCGCGATAGACGGCGACGGTCGGCCCGTAGAACGTCTTGGCACCACCCCGCTGGCTCTCCGAAGCGGTCGATGGTCAGTGTCTGCCGGCGCGCCGCGATGTCGGTGGCACGGTGTCCGAGCAGAGCGCGGAGGTGGTCCTCGCTGCCCCACAGCGGCGGGGGCTGCGCCCCGGGTGGGGCGGTGGGGCGTACGCTTCATCGTTGCGAACTTCTGTCCGATGAAGCCTTCGGGGGTCCAGCTCAGCAAGCCGATGGTCCCGCCGGGCCGGCAGACCCGGACCAGCTCGTCGGCTCCCGCCTGGTGGTGCGGGGCCGAACATGACCCCGACGCAGGACAGCAGCGTGTTGAACTCGCCGTCGGCGAACGGTAGCGCGTCCGCGTCAGCCTGCACCGAGTCCACGCCGGCACCCCGTTGTGACGCCTGGGGACGTCCGGGTCGAACAGCTCCGGTGTGAGGTCGGAGGCAACCACGCTCGCGCCGGTTGCTTGTCCGCTAACAGCAAGCCGGATACGCTCAATAGTCAAGCTAGAGTGGCCGGTGGCGCCTCGGCTCGGAACCATGAACGCCACCGGCCAACCGCCAGCTCGGGTGCGCGCGGTCACCTCCGCTGACTTCCCAGAGCGTGGGATACGGGTTTGGACCCCTCCCCATCTGCGGGTTTGGACCCGACAGGCACGCTAGCGGGAGTTTCCGGGCTATTTCGATCATGGGTGTTGTTTCGGCTGGTCACAGCGTTGTTGATGTTTGCCGGGTGTATGACCTAAGTCTTGGGCGCCCACTGGGTGAGGTCGAAGGTCTCGGT
>JALYQB010000371.1 GCA_030856045.1 Actinomycetota bacterium | reverse complement strand
GAGCAGTACCGCCCCGGAGACACCGACACCGGCCAGCAGCGTGCCGATGTTGGTCAGCACGATCATGCCGCCGGCCGCGGTGCCCAGCAGCCGGGCCGGCATCGCCCGCACCAACCACGCCGCGAACGGTGCGGCGAGGACCCCACCGGCGAGCAGCCCGGCCACCGCGAGCCAGGAGATGCCCGCACCGGAGAGCGCGAGGAGGAAACCGATGCTCGCCGCCACCGCGACGACGAACTCCGCGGTGTTCACCGACCCGACGACCTTGCGCGGGGACAGCTTGCCGCTGGAGAGCAGCGACGACGTGGCCACCGGGCCCCAGCCACCACCGCCGATCGCGTCAATGAAACCCGCGACCAGCCCGACCGGCGCGAGGAAACGCGCCCTCGGCCGCCCGGGCCGGACCACCGTGGCCGCGACCGCCCGAAAGCTGAACCGCGCGAGCACATAGGCGCCCAGCACCACGAGCACCACCGCCACCCAGGGGGCGGCGACGTCGGCGGACAGCGAGGAGAGCAGGACGGCGCCGAGCAACGCCCCCACCGCCCCGGGCAGCGCGATCCGGATCACCACCGGCCAGTCCACGTTGCCGAACTTGGTGTGCGCCGCGCCGGAGGCCAGCGCCGTGCCGACCTTGGCGAAGTGCACCGAGGCCGACGCGGCGGCCGGCGCCGTGCCGACCGCGAGCAGGACCGTGGTGGCCGTCACGCCGTAACCCATACCCAGGGTGCCGTCGACCATCTGGGCCAGCACACCGCCCAGCGCGAAGATCACGAAGATGTGCATGGCGTCCTCGTAGGTAGGGCCGGCCGCACACGCGGCGGCTCGGTGAGACGAGCGGGACCTCGGGCCTGCTACTGGCGGTGGTCACCGCACGGAAGCGATCGTCCCGGTAAACCGCAGGGGCAGCAGCGTCAGTGGTGCGCCCGACACGAGGAGGACACGACCCGGAGCAGGTCCACGTGCAGTCGCTGCACCAAGGGGACGCTCGGGCTCATGGTGACCGATCGTTGCAGACCTCGATTCGAGCCACTACCGGTTCCCACATGGTGGGCAGCCCGATCGGAAATCCCGGGGTGCCTCTCCGGACCCGGCTGTACTGGGGCACAATCAACGGGTGCCGGAGCTCGGAAGGATCAGAAGCCACCTCCGGTCGTGGGCCGCCAAGGGACATCGGCGAGGACTGGGACACCGGCGAGGACGTGATCGGGTGGATCGCGCCTTCCGCCGTGCCGTGCTCGAACAGCTGAGGACGGTCGACGGCATCGCCGCGCACGCCGGTTCGGATCTCCCGGTGCCCGTGGCGCGCATCCAGATCCGCCGGATCACCCAGGGCTGGCGCGAACTGCTCACCGAACACCAGCCCGATGCGGCGGGGCGCTGCCCGGTCTGCTCCGGATGGTGGCGGCGGCGCAAGTGGCCCTGCCAGGTCTGGGCCACCGCGCACTACCAGCTGATCGGCGACCCCTCCGACGAGCGACAGCCGAGCCCCGAAGCGCCGCAGCCGAGGTCGCCGCTTGGATCCTCCATTCCCCGCCCCTGCGGAGTCGAGATCATCGACCGGCGGGTCGGCGGCGCTCCCGACCTCGCCCGACGTCCGCGCGGCTGAGGCCGCGCCGCCCAGGGATCGTGCACGACGGCAGCGGGCGCATCGTGGTCGACGGGCTCACCAAGAGCTTCGGGTCCGTGACTGCGGTGACCGGTCTGGGTTTCACCGTGGAACCGGGGTCGGTGACCGGCTTCCTGGGCCCCAACGGGTCGGGCAAGACGACGACGCTGCGGATGATCCTCGGCCTGGTCAGCCCGGACGCGGGGACCGCCACCGTCAACGGGGTGCCCTTCGGCCACCTCGGGCACCCGGCGCGAGTGGTGGGCGCGGTGCTGGAGGCACAGGGCTTCCACCCCGCGCGGCGAGCGCGCTCGCACCTGAGCGTCTACGCGGCCGCCATCGGAGTGCCCGCGGAACGGGTCGACGCGATGCTGGACCTGGTGGGCCTCGGGCCCGCGGCCACGCGCCGCGCCGGGGGGTACTCGCTGGGCATGCGGCAGCGGCTGGCCCTGGCCACCGCTCTGCTCGGTGATCCGCAGGTTCTGGTGCTCGACGAGCCGGCCAACGGCATGGACCCCGAGGGCATCGCCTGGTTGCGGGCGTTTCTGCAGGCATTCGCCCGCTCGGGTCGCACCGTGCTGGTGGCCAGCCACCTGCTGGCCGAGATCGAGCAGACCGTCGACCACGTGGTGATCGTCAGCCGCGGTGCGTGCGTCTACAACGGGTCCCTCGAGGTGCTGCGCCGCGGGCAGCGCTCCCGCGTGCTCGTCGCTGCATCCGACGGCCGGGCCCTGGTCGCCGCGCTGCGTGCTCGGGACCTCACCGACGTGGAGCAGCGGATGGACGGCCGGCTCGCGATCGGTGGGCTGGACCGGTGGCAGGTCGCGCACCTGGCGCTGGAGGCGGGGGTGGCGCTCTACGACCTCGCGGAGGAGCGGGTGGACCTCGAGCAGATCTTCTTGCAGCTGACCTCCGGCCAGTACGGCGACGGGGGGCGGTGGTGATGATCCGGGCCGAGTACCGCAAGATCTTCTCCACCAAGCTGTGGTGGGGTCTGCTCGTCCCGGTGGCGCTCACCGCGCTGCTGTTCAACCTGGCCGGCGGCGGTTTCGCGAACTTCGTCGCCGACCGGCCCGGCGGTGTGGAGCTGCCGTTCGCACTGGTCACCCTCGGCCTGACGATGAGCTTCACGGCGACCTTCTCGGCCATCTTCGGGGCGCTTGCGGTCGGCTCCGAGCACCGACACCGCACGATCACCACCACCCTGCTCACGGGTTCGTCCCGGCAGGCCGTGCTCGGCGCCAAGCTCGTCGCGCACGGGAGCATCGGCTTGCTCTACGCCCTCGCGACGGTGCTGTTCGGGGCACTCGGTGCGGGCGTCGGCGGGGGCAG
>JALYQB010000350.1 GCA_030856045.1 Actinomycetota bacterium | reverse complement strand
CTGCTGTCCGACCCGCGGGTCCTGGTGCTCGACGATGCCACCAGTGCGGTGGACGCCGCCACCGAGACGGCGATCCACGACACGCTGCGGGCGGTCACCGCGCACCGCACCACGCTGCTCATCGCGCACCGGCGGTCCTCCCTCGCCCTCGCCGACCGCATCGCGGTGCTCGACGCCGGTCGGGTCGTCGACATCGGCACCTCCGCCGAGCTCACCGGGCGGTGCGCGCTCTTCCGCGCGCTGCTGGCCGGCCCGGGCGAGGCGATCGAGGACCTCCGGGCCGGCGCAGGCGCCGCCCGCATCACCGGCCCGGACCGCTGCACCCCTGAGCTGTGGCCGGACGAGGTGGTGGCCACCGAGGCTGTCGAGTCTCTTGAGTCTTCGGAGAGCCTGCCCGCCACCCCCGAGCTGCTCGCGGCCGTCGCGGCACTGCCGCCGGCCACCGCACAGGTCCACGTGCGCGACGCCGACCCCCGCGCGCCCGACGCCGATTTCCGGCTCGGTCGGCTGCTGCGCCCGGTGCGGGGGTGGCTGGCGCTGGCCGTGCTGCTCGTTGCCCTCGACGCGATGGCCACCATCGCCTTTCCCGCTCTCGGCGGGCTGGCCGTGCGAGCGATCACCGGCCAGCAGTCGCGGCTGCTGGTCGTCGCGGTGGGTATCGGCGTGGGGGTGCTGGTGCTCGCCTGGGTGGTGCAGGCGGTGCAGACCGTGGTCACTGCGCGGGCCGGCGAGACGTTGCTCTACCTGCTGCGGGTGCGCAGCTTCTCCCACCTGCAGCGGCTCGGCCTGGACTACTACGAGCGCGAGATGGCCGGTCGCATCATGACCCGGATGACCACTGACGTGGATGCGCTGTCCACGTTCCTGCAAACCGGCCTGTCCACCGCGGTGGTGAGCGTGGTGACGGTGCTCGGCGTGGCGATTGCGCTGGTCGTGATCAACCCTGACCTCGCGCTGGTCGCGATGGCTGCGCTCCCGGTGCTCCTCGTCGCGACGCTGGTGTTCCGTCGGCTCTCCTCCCATGCCTATGCCGAGGCCAGGGAGCGGGTCAGCGAGGTCAACGCGGACCTGCAGGAGAACGTGTCCGGGGTGCGGGTGGCGCAGGCGTTCACCCGCGAGGTGCGCTCGGCGCGGGAGTTCACCTCCCGCAGCGACGCCTACCGGCGCTCCCGGCTGCGCGCGCAGCGCTACATCGCGACGTACTTCCCGTTCGTCGCGTTCCTCTCCGATGTCGCGCAGGCCGCGGTGCTCGGGATCGGCGCCGCGGGGGTCGCGGCCGGCACCGTCACCCCCGCGGTGCTCACCGCGTTCCTGCTCTACCTCGGCCTGTTCTTCACCCCGGTACAGCAGCTCTCCCAGGTGTTCGACGGCTACCAGCAGGCCGCGGTGGGCCTGCGCCGCATCCACGAGCTGCTCCGTACGCCGAGCACGGTCCCGGCTCCCGAGCACCCGGTACCGGTGCCCGCCCGGCTGCGCGGTGAGGTGGTGCTGCGGGAGGTGACCTTCCGCTACCCCGGGACGGGTGAGCCCGTGCTGCGCGGGGTGTCGCTCACCATCGCCCCGGGCGAGACCGTGGCGCTGGTCGGCGTGACCGGTGCGGGCAAGTCGACCCTGGTCAAGCTGCTGGCGCGGTTCTACGACGCCACCGACGGGGAGGTGCTCGTCGACGGGGTGGAGGTGCGGCGCTACGACCTGCCGGACTACCGCCACCGGCTCGGCGTGGTGCCGCAGGAGCCGCACCTGTTCCGAGGGGACGTCGCGACCAACATCTCCTACGGCCGGCCCGGCGCATCCCCCGCCGAGGTCGAGGCGGCCGCCCGACGGGTCGGCGCGCTGGACATGGTAGCGGGGTTGCGGTACGGCTTCCGCCACCCGGTGGGCGAGCGCGGCCGGGGCCTGTCCGCGGGCCAGCGGCAACTGATCGCGCTGGCCCGCGCGGAGCTCGTCGAACCCGACCTGCTGCTGCTCGACGAGGCGACCGCCGCGCTCGACCCGGCCACCGAGTCGATGGTGCTCGCCGCGTCCGACCGGTTGGCCGCGCGGCGCACCACCGTGGTGATCGCGCACCGGCTGGCCACCGCGGCGGCCGCGGACCGGATCGTCGTACTGGACGACGGGCGGGTCGTCGAGCAGGGCGGCCACACCGAGCTGCTCGGGGCGGGCGGGCACTACGCGCGGCTCTGGGCCGCGGGCTCGCCGGACGGCTCCGTCGCGGCCTGAGGTCTTCAGCAGCACCGCGCCGTGCCGCGACCGCCGGTCGCGCGTCAGACGTCGTAGTCGCCGTCCTTGACGCCCGCGACGAACACCCGCCACTCCTCATGGGTGAACACCGCCGTGCCGCCCTCGGGACGGCGGTTGTTACGCACGTGCACGGCGTCGTCGGTGAACCTCGTCTCGACGCACTTGTTGTTGTCGGAGGTCCGGCGCGGCAGAAACCACGCGTCTCGGATCAGGGGCATCACTGACCTGCTTCCAGCTCTCGGAGCACGGACTCCATAAACGTAGTACTCTCCTCCCGCCCCAGCGCCATGGCCCGAACCAGATCCATGTGGTGAGCGGTCAGCGCGACATCGGTCTCCCGGTCGGAGAACGTATCCCGGCAGGCCGTGTCGAACTTTAGTACCTCGGGCGCGGGCGGCGGGAACCGGTGCAGAGTCACCGTCATGCCGAGCAGCGAGTGCGTGCCGGACTCGAGCGGCAGGATCTGGATCACCACGTTCTCCCGGGTGCGATTGACCTCGATGAGGTGCGCGAGTTGCTCCCGCATCACCGCCCGCCCGCCGAGATTGGTCCGCAGTGCGGCCTCGCCGAGGATGCACCAGTAACGCAGCGGCTCCCGGTCGGTGCGGGTCAGCGCCGCCTTGCGCCCCATCCGCAGCTCCAGCAGCCGCTGCACCTCGACGTCGGAGTTGGTGTTCGCCCAGCGCAGCGTCGTTTCGGCGTAGGCCTCGGTCTGCAGGATGCCCGGCACAAGGGTGCTGGAGAAGAAGGTGGCCGCGAGTGCCTGCGCTTCCAGATCCGCAGCCCGGCGTTGGGTGTAGGGAATCACCACGGCCGCGAACTTGCTGCGTGGCTTGCGGCTCCGGGAGGCCCGGGCGAACTCCAGCAGGTCCTCACGCTCGGCTCCGGTGACCCCGTAGAGGTCCAGCAGCCGGTCCAGCTCGGCCACCCTCGGCGCCGACCGGCCGGTCTCCAGGTCGCCGATCTTCGACGTGGTGCAACCCAGGACCTCGGCGGACTGCTCCCGGGTGGCGCCAGCCTCCTCGCGGAAGCTTCGCAGCATCGCGGCCACCTGCACCCGCTCGACATTCGACTTCCCGGCCATCCGCCTCCCTCTCATCACAGTCTGCAACCGGCACCGCACGCAGATCCACTCGTATGCCCGCCCTCTAAGTTGCGAGCGTAAGCTACGATCGCAATATAGAGACGCGCTTCGCCGTCGTGCATCGTAGCGGCCGGCCGGAGAGCCGTACCGTCGACGGAAGGTGGGAGAGCATGCTGGTGCAACCGAACCCGGGCGTGACGATCGAGACGTGGGCGGTCGTCCACGACGGCACCAGCATCGAGTACCTGATCTGCCGTGGCGGTGACGGTGTGGAGTTCAGCTTCGGGCAGACCAGTTGGGCCGCGGGGCTCTCCATCAACATCACAGCTCAGGGACTGCGACGCTGCGTGGAGACCTTCACGAACGCACTCAGCGAGCTGAATTCGCGGGACGCCGCGGTCGCGGCCGGAAACGAGGTTTCTGCCGCGAGTGCCGAAGAGGTTGAGGAAGCTGCGATTCGATCCGAGGAGACACCATGCACGACTTGATCGCCAGCCCTTTCCTGGGCGACTACCTCGTACTCCGCAACGGCAACTCCCAAGGGTTGAGGATCTCCCAGATCAAATACCTCGAGTTACAGCAGGCTACCGTGGCTGGTGATCTCGCTCTGCCATCTGGGCCTAAAGCAGTTCGGGGTTTGTCCTGGCCCGACCGGGTAGCGACTGCTGCACATCATGCGTAACGCTGGCATGCTGTGGCTCCAGCTCACCGGTGGAGAACTGTTGATCGACTTGCGTGAGCGAGGGGAGCTGCGCCCCGGGCCGTTGGGGGGCGAGGTCAACGAGCTTGGTGAGCTGGGCGAACAGGTGTCGTAGGGCTGTGTTCAGGCGCTGCGGGGGAGAGAGCCGCCCGGGTCGCGGAGTCACGGGCGGCGGTGGTCCCCTCCCCGGATGCCGCCCAGGGGATGCAGGGCGCGACGAGCTTCCCACGATCTTGTCAGCCAGGGCTCCGGTGAGCCACGCTGTGCAGGTCGCCTTGTGGACACCCCCGGGTCGGTCCTTCGCCTAGCAAGCCGGTTGCAGCGATGACCTGCTCGCTCACTAGGCTGTACTGGAGAGCCCAAGCTAGAGACAGAGGCAGGCACATTGCCCACCGACTACGACGCTGGCAAGACCGCCTTGGACGCCCTCCTCTCGTGGGCGGACGCTCATGCGGTCGGAGCTGATCGGAACGAAGCCACCACCCGCTTACATCTCATCGACGGCCTCCTGGAGGATGTTCTCCAATGGGACAAAGCCTCGATTCGTTGTGAAGAGCCAGCAGGTAGCGGGCGGGTAGACTATGCGTGCGGCACGCCCGCAACCCTCTTCATCCTCGAAGCAAAGCGTGAAGGTGTCTATTTCAACCTTCCTGCCGGCACTCGTACCGGGACCCACACCATTGAGAGCCTAGCCTCAGGCACGGCGGGCCGTGCACTCCGCGAGGCCCTGCAGCAGGTCGCTGGTTACGCGGCGCTCAACGGGGTAGGCCCCGCAGCGGTGTGCAACGGTCACCAACTCGTCCTATTTCTCGCCAACCGAACGGACGGCGTTCCTCCTCTGCAAGGGAAAGCCCTCGTTTTCACCGGACTGGACGACATGCGCAACGATTTCCGACTTCTCTGGGACAACGCATCGAAATCCGGAATTGAAGAGCGGCGAATCTACCAGATGCTGCAATTAACCCCGGCCTCCGCACCAAGACCACTCTCGTCTACACTTCCACAATATCCGGGGACGAAGAGAAGGAACGATCTGCAGTCCGGACTGGACATTCTGGGCGAGCTTTTCCTTGAGGACGTGACGCGACTTGAGGAACTCCGTAAGGACTTCCTGCGCGATTGCTATGCGAGCAGTGGCGCCTTATCGCAATACGCGGAAGTCAGTAAGCAAATTCTGCAGACCCGGTATGCGATGCTTCGAAGTGAGGGCGATGTTGAGCATGAAGCCGTTGAAAGCAAGAAGGGCTTGACTCCGTCACTAACGCAGGACATGTTAGCTGCGGCCGCTTCGAGACGCCCAATCGTCCTGCTAGGCGACGTCGGTGTGGGAAAGACGACATTTATCCAGCGACTTGTTCATATAGATGCGGAGGAGATCTTCGAGAACGCCATAACACTTTATATCGACCTTGGGTCTACAACAACTCTAACAACACTTGACTCATTCATTGTCGATGAAGGAATTCGTCAACTCCGGGAACGTTACGAAGTTGACGTAGACGAAGCCGAACTGGTTGAGTCCGTCTATAATGGCGCGCTCAATAGGTTCGACCGCGGTTACCTGGGGAAGCTGAAGGACATCGATCCGCCTTCTTACCAGAGGGAGCGAATTAACCATCTGCGCTCGATGGTGGAAGATCGGCCCGACCACCTTAGAGCGGTGCTTGAACACCTACTGTATCTAGATATGTTTTCCTTACGCTGCCTGGCTGGCTACATCGTCGATCTCGGTGGCGCGCATGAGCGCTTCCATGCGGGACGTGATGGTGCGGACCTTGCCGATGATCTCCTCTGCTGTGGCGG
>JALYQB010000340.1 GCA_030856045.1 Actinomycetota bacterium | reverse complement strand
GACCCCGGGGTGTGAGGGGTCCGGTCGGCGTCGTCTGGGAAGCCACCACGGCGAGTGCGGTGTCGACGTCGACGAGTGGCTCGTGGTCGCTGCCACCGCACCCGGCGCAGGCACGTCGCCACGCCAGCAGCGCCTCCGTGAACCGTGCGTTGCCCTGGGAGGCCCGCCAGCCCCACGGGACAGCACCGGTCCGCCCGAGCGCGTCGAGCAGCGCGTGGTCGGCCTGCACCGCGACGAGGTCCACCGGTGAACCGCCGCTGCCGTCTCGGGTCGGGGCGGTCATCGTCCGCTCCGCATCCGAGCGACCTCGACGAGACAGCGCAATAGCGCCCACCGCAGCTCGTCGGCATGCCCCAGCAGCTCGGGACCAGCGAACACGGCGGACTCACCAGCCGGCGCGACCACCACCAGCGCGCCCTCCCGCACGAAGACGAGCACCTCACCCGGCCTGCCTGACCCGTCACGGCAGGCGAAGCGGAAGCAGAACTTGCCGGTGCGGTCCGCCATCGCTGCTCCCTTCCCTCGCCATCGTCAGGTGTGGATGCCCACCCGGGAGCGCGCACTCGGCGACACCGGGCTGAGCAGACATCTGAGAGCATCTGCCCACAAGCACCATACGGAGAGAAGATGCCTGATAGCAAGTGCTTAGACCCTGGTGCTGCCGAAGCGCAGACATGCGGGGTGGTAGAGACTGTGGGTGACCTGCTGATGGAGGGTGCGATGGTGGCTGAATCCAACCCGGCGATGCGGCGTCGGCAGCTCGGCATGGAGCTGCGGCGCCTGCGCGACGCTGCTGACAAGACCCAGGACGAGGCCGGTGAGTGGACTGGTCTGTCTGCGACGGCGGTGAGCAAGATCGAACGCGGCAAGCAGGGGCTTGACCAGGGCCGACTACGGCTGCTGATGCAGTTCTACAACGTGGGGTCTCCGCACGCCGAGGCGCTCGAGCAGCTCAGGCGGGAGTCCGGCAAGCGAGGCTGGTGGGTCCAGTACGGCGAGGATGTGCCGGCTTGGTTCGCCGCATACCTCGGGATGGAGACGGCGGCCGCCGAGATCTGGGCGTATGAGCCCGAGCTGATCCCAGGTTTGCTGCAGACGCCGGAGTACGTCCGGGCGGTCACCCTTGCTACGGAGCCCTCGGCCGACCAGGCAGACAGGTTTGCCGCGGTGCGGGCCACTCGCCAGAAGCGGCTCACTGACGATGATCCGCTGATCTTGCGAGCCGTGATAAATGAGGCGGTGTTGCGCCGCGAGGTTGGCGGCCCCGAGGTGTTCAGGGCACAACTTGACCGACTGGCGGAAGCCGCAGCTCTACCGAACGTCAGCATCCGGCTACTTCCGTTCTCGACCCAAGAGCATCCCAGCATGCTGGGTGGCTTCACCTGCCTGCGGTTCCCGCAGGAGCCGCTCAATGTCGCCTACGTCGAGTATGACGGCGGAGCGATCTACATCGAACGGCCATGGCGGGTCGAGCGGTTCGCCGACACCTTTGAACGTCTCGCCGATCTCGCGCTCACCGAGCGCGAGACGATCGAAATTCTCGATCAAGAAAGAGAGGGAGGTATCTGATGGAGCACCTGAGATGGCGCAAGAGCCGCCGTAGTAGCGGTCAAGGCGGCAACTGCGTCGAGGTCGCTGACCTCGACGGTGGTGTCGCCGTGCGGGACAGCAAGGACCCCACCGGTCCGGTGCTGAGCTTCACACCGGACCGGTGGGCTGCATCCATCCAGGCGGTCCGCCGAGGCGAGTTCGGCTGACCGCGACCCATCCAGTGCGCTCCTCGGACGGGCTCCCGCCGTCCGGGGGCGCTTCCTCGGGTGAGTATGCCAGCAGGACACGAAGCGCCCCCGTCGCCGCTCGGCGTCGGGGGCGCGTGTCAGGGGGTCGGGTCGCTCAGTCGAGCTCGCGGCGGCAGCGGCGGCTCGGCGGCGCCGGTTGATGCGGCGCAGTACGGTCGCGGCCCCCTCGAGCTCGGCGTCGGTCAGCGGCCGACAGTGCGCGGCGACCGTGTTGACGTAGTCGGCGACCGGGTCGTCACGCTTGCTGTACAAGTCGTCGACGGTCGTGCCGAACATCTCGGCGAGCGCGGCCAGCACCCCGGCCGGGGGCTGCGCGGCGCCGTCCTCATAGGACTTGACCACGGCCTCGGTGCGCCCGATCGCAGCGCCGACCTCGGCGTGGGAAAGACCCAGACCGTTGCGGTGCCCACGAACCCTGTCCCGCGAGAATTGCTGCCCCGTAGTCATGCTGTGACCGCTCCTCGTGTCGCGTCCAATGGTCTCCCCTTGCCGAGCGTCGGTCACCTCGCGGAGGGCCACCGCGCGTGGGGAGAACGTGGGGTGATCATGTCACTTGGGGGGTCACTCGTGTCCTCCGGTGTCCCGCCGTTGGTACGCATTGCGCAGTGTTGTCGCAGGTGACAGGCTGATCCGGCGAGAAACACCAGGCCAGCGCACCGCGCCCCCCACATGGATGCTTGTCGCTGTTCGGGAGGGCGTGCCCGGCGCGACATGGATGCTTGTCGCGGTTCCGGGACACCCCGGGGCAGGTGACGAGCTACCACCATGGGCGCAGCGGGATGTGGGCGGCACCGGAGGGGTCGGGTGCGACGGCGAGCACCTGGTGCAGCTGGATCTGGTTGCGCTCGAACCCGAGCCGCGACCCGGCCATGTAGAGGCCCCACACCCGCGCGGTGCCCTCTCCGACCTCCGCGACGCAGGCGTCCCAGTGCTCGACGAGGTTCGCGCACCACGCGCGCAGCGTCATGCCGTAGTGCTCCCGCAGGTTCTCCTCGTGCCGCACCTCGAGGCCCGCGTCCTGCGCCTCGCTGATGATCCGGCCGGAGCCGGTGAGCTCCCCGTCGGGGAACACGTAGCGGTCGATGAACGATCCGGTGCGCGGCCCCGCCCGGTTCGACGGGCGGGTGATGCAGTGGTTGAGCAGCCGCCCGCCGGGGCGCAGCTTCGCGCGCAGGTGCCGGAAGTACGCGGCGTACTCCGCGATGCCGATGTGCTCGGTCAACCCGATCGAGCTGATCGCGTCGTAGCCGTAGCCCGGCGCGTCGCGATAGTCGAGGTGGCGCACCTCCGCAAGCCCGCCGAGGCCCTCCCGTGCGATCGCGTGCTGCGCCCATCGGGCCTGCTCGGCGGACAGCGTGACGCCCAGCGCGTGCACCCCGAGCCTCGCGGCGTGGCGGACCATCCCGCCCCACCCGCAGCCGACGTCCAGCAGCCGCATCCCCGGCTCCAACCCCAGCTTCCGCGCGACGAGGTCGTGCTTCGCGTGCTGCGCATCCTCCAGTGTCACGTCCTCGCGGAGGAACACCGCGCACGTGTAGGCCATCGACGGTCCCAGCACGTGCTCGTAGAAGGCGTTCGACACGTCGTAGTGGCGGTGGATCGCGCCGGAGTCACGGCTGCGGGAGTGCACCAGACCGTCAGCGATCCGCAGCCACCGCGGCAGCGCCTCCTGCGGCGGCGGTTCGACCGGCCGCAGCCGCTCCCAGCCCAGCGAGCGGGTGATCGCGGCGAGCTCCGAGGCCGTCGGTCGACGCGTCCGCAACTCGTCCTTGAGGGCGAGCAGGAGCGGGTAGGGGTCGCCGGGATGCGCCCCGTCGAGCTCCAGGTCCCCCGCGACGTACGCGCGCGCGAGCCCCAGGTCGAGGTCACGGGCCGCGGCGGCGAGGTAGTTCACCCCGCGCGGGGCGGCGAGGTGCACCCCGAGCGGCGCGTCGGCCGGGCCGCAGGCGCTGCCGTCGTAGCCGGTGAACCGGAACGGCAGCTCGTCGGTCACCGTCTCGATGATCTGCGCCAGGCTCAGCCGCGGGAGCGGCGCAGCCCGCTGGGAGCCCGTCGTCGCCCGCCGGGGGGTCACCGTCATCGCCGTGCCACCACCTTGTCGTAGAGGTCCAGGAGCCGCCGGTCGGGGTCGTAGCGGTCCTTCAGCGCGCGGTACGCGGGTCCGCCGTAGCGGAGGTCGAACTCTTCGCGGGCGTAGAAGGCGTCGGAGTACAGCGACTTGTGGCCCCCGCAGCGTGTCACGGCCGCCTCGATCTCGCGGTTGGCGGCGCCCTCGACCACCCCCGCGGGCACCGCCGACCAGAAGCCGACGTTGACGTAGGTCCGCCCCGGCGCCAGCGGGTACAGCGGCCACGATCGGTCACCGCGCAGCCGCAGCGGGCACAGCCACACCGGCTCGATCGGCACGGAGGCGAAGAACCAGTGCAGGAACTCGGCGGTGCGTTCGAGGGGGATCTCGACGTCCTGCACGACCCGCTCCCGCGGCGGGCCACGGCGGTCGGAGAACCCCCACCGACGGTCGAGCGCGACCAGACGCCAGTACACGTCGCTGCGCCGCCGGCGCCGCGGCCACAGCCTGCGCACCACCGGGTGCTGCGCGCCGAACGCCCGCGAGCACCAGAACCAGTCGGTGTCCCAGCGCCACAGGTAGTCCAGCGTGGTGAGCACGTCGGTCGAGCGCTCCCGCACGGACCGGTAGTAGATCTGCTGCCCGGTGTAGTCGCTGGTCGGGCCGTCGTGGTCGGTGTGCCTGCCGAGCGTCAGGTACGCCTCGGTCGCGGTGAACACCACGCCGTCGAGGTGGTCGACCGGCTCGCCCCGCCATGCGCGGTCGGCGACGATCCGCTCGACCGCGGACACGAGCACCCCCAGGTCGTCGAACCGGACGTGGCGCAGCGCGACGGCCGCGCGGACCGGTTCGAGCTCGATCCGCAGCCGGGTGGCGTACCCGAGGCTGCCGTAGGAGTTGGGGAAGCCTGCGAACAGGTCGCTGTACAAGTCGCCGTCGTCGTCGCCGGGTGCGGTGGTGACGACCTCACCGTCGCCGGTGAGGACGTCGAGCTCGAGTACCGACTCGTGCGGCAGCCCGTTGCGGAACGATGTGGACTCGATGCCCAGCCCGCTCACCGCGCCGCCGAGGGTGATGGTCCGCAGCTGCGGCACCACGAGGGGGACGAGGCCGTACGGCAGCGTCGCGTCGACCAGGTCCTCGTAGGTGCACATACCTGCGACGTCGGCGGTGCGCGCAGCCGGGTCGACGTGCAGCACACCGGTGAGGCCGCTGACGTCGAGCCCGGGTGCACCGGTGGGGACCCGGGCTCGGAACAGGTTCGACGTGCGCTTCGCCAGCCGGACCGGGGTGCCAGGAGGCACGGCGCGGTAGCTCTCCTGGAGCCGCCGCACCGCCTCCTGGTGATCCACCCGCTCAGGTGAGCCGTGCACGGGAGCACCGTACGTCCGCCACGGTGCGCCGCGGAACACGCCGGACGCGCAACGCGGTGACGCCGACTACCCTCGCACCGGAGAACCTCCCGAGGGTCCACAGACGAGAGGACGCCCCGTGCAACCCGGTGGCCAGCCCGATATGTCCCAGCTCCTGCAGCAGGCGCAGAAGATGCAGCAGCAGCTGATGAACGCCCAGGCCCAGCTCGCCGAGGCGGAGGTCGTCGGCCAGGCCGGTGGCGGCCTCGTGTCGGTGACGCTCACCGGTGCGGGGGAGGTGAAGGACGTGAAGATCGCCCCGACGGTCGTCGACCCGGCCGACGTCGACACGCTCCAGGACCTGGTGTTCGGCGCGATCGACGACGCGCAGCAGAAGGTGCAGCAGCTCACCTCGGACACCATGGGTCCGTTGGCGGGCGGCGGTGGGCCAGGTGGTGGACTCAGTCTGCCCGGCTTCTGACTCATGTTCGAGGGGGTCGTCCAGGACCTGATCGACGAGTTGGGCCGGCTCCCCGGTGTCGGCCCGAAGAGCGCGCAGCGGATGGCGTTCCATCTGCTCGGCGCCGACCCGGCCGACGTGACGCGGCTGCAGAACGCGCTCCAGCGGGTGAAGGAGGGCGCGGTCTTCTGCCAGGTCTGCGGCACGGTCTCGGAGAAGGAGACCTGCCGGATCTGCTCGGACCTGCGGCGCGACCCGGCGCTGATCTGCGTGGTCGAGGAGCCGAAGGACGTCGTGGCCGTCGAGCGGACGCGGGAGTTCGCCGGCCGCTACCACGTTCTCGGCGGCGCGCTCGACCCGTTGTCGGGCATCGGTCCCGACCAGCTGCGGATCCGCGAGCTGCTCACCCGGATCGGGTCCGATGAGGTCACCGAGGTGATCATCGCGACGGACCCGAACACCGAGGGCGAGGCTACCGCGACCTACCTGGTGCGGATGCTGCGCGACTTCCCCCGGCTGTCGGTGACCCGGCTCGCCTCCGGACTCCCGATGGGCGGGGACCTGGAGTTCGCCGACGAGCTGACCCTCGGGCGCGCGTTCTCCGGCCGCCGCGCGGTGTAGTCCGGACTACACCGCAGTCCGGACTGCGGTGCAGTCCACACTGCGTCGAAACACGGAGGTGCTCTTGCCCGAGCTGTTCATCGCGGGTGAGTGGGTGACGGCCCGCGACGGCGGCACCCGGGAGATCCGGTGCCCCGCCGACGGGACGTTCGTGCGCGTCGTCGACGAGGCCGCCGCCGCGGACACGGAAGCCGCGATCACCGCCGCGCGCGCCGCGTTCGACACCGGGCCGTGGCCTGCCACCCCGATCACCGAGCGGTCGGCGCTGCTGCACCGCGTGGCGGACACCATCGCGCGCGAGCGGGCCGAGTGGGCCCGCGCCGAGTCCCTCGACACCGGCAAGCGCCTGGTCGAGAGCGAGCTCGACATGGCCGACGTCGCCGCGGCGTTCCGCTACTTCGCCAACCTCGCGGGCACCGGGGACGCCGGGCGCACCGTCGACACCGGGAATCCCACCGCGATCAGCCGGGTGCAGTACGAGCCCGTCGGGGTCTGCGGGCTCATCACCCCGTGGAACTACCCGCTGCTGCAGACGTCGTGGAAGGTCGCGCCCGCGCTGGCCGCGGGGTGCACCTTCGTGCTCAAGCCGAGCGAGCTCACCCCGTCGACCGCGATCCTGCTGTTGCGTGCGCTCACCGAGGCCGGGCTACCGGCCGGGGCGGGCAACCTCGTCCTCGGCGCCGGGCAGGCCGCGGGCGCCCCGCTCGCCGAGCACGCGGGCGTCGACCTCGTGTCGTTCACCGGCGGGCTCGCCACCGGACGGCGAATCATGGCCGCGGCTGCGGGGACCGTGAAGAAGGTCGCCCTCGAGCTCGGCGGCAAGAACCCCAACATCGTGTTCGCCGACGCCGACCTCGAGACGGCGATCGACTACGCGCTGACCGCGGTGTTCCTCCACTCCGGACAGGTCTGCTCGGCGGGGGCGCGGTTGATCGTGCAGGACAGCGTCCACGACGAGGTCGTCGACGAGGTGGTGCGGCGCGCGGGACGGATCCGTCTCGGCGGCCCGTTCGATCCCGAGGCGGAGACCGGTCCCCTCATCAGCGCTGCGCACCGGGAGAAGGTCGAGGCTTACGTCGCCGCCGGGCTTGCGGAGGGCGCGGTGCTGCGCTGCGGCGGCGCTCGCCCGGACGACCCGGCGCTCGCGACCGGCACCTACTACCTGCCCACCGTGCTCGACCGCTGCACCCAGGACATGAGCGTCGTGCACGAGGAGAGCTTCGGGCCCGTGCTCACCGTCGAGACGTTCACGGACGAGTACGCCGAGGACGCCGAGGACGCTGCCGTGCGCATCGCGAACGACACCCGGTACGGGCTGGCCGGCGGGATCTGGACGACCGACGTGAGCCGGGCGCAACGGGTCGCGGGGCGGTTGCGGCACGGGACAGTCTGGATCAACGACTTCCATCCGTACCTGCCGCAGGCGGAGTGGGGCGGCATGAAGCAGTCCGGCGTGGGCCGCGAGCTGGGCCCGGCCGGGCTGGCCGAGTACCGCGAGGCCAAGCACGTCTACCAGAACACCGCTCCGACGCCCTCGGGGTGGTTCCGCGGGTGACGGCCTTCGACTACGTGGTCGTCGGCGGCGGCACCGCGGGCTCGGTCGTGGCCGCGCGGCTGTCCGAGGACCCGGCGGTCACCGTCTGCCTCCTCGAAGCGGGGCCGTCCGATGTGGACGATCCCGCGGTGCTGCGGCTCGACCGCTGGATGCGGCTGCTCGAGTCCGGCTACGACTGGGACTACCCCGTCGAGCCCCAGCCCAGCGGCAACTCGTTCCTGCGGCACGCCAGGGCGCGGGTGCTCGGTGGCTGCTCCTCCCACAACTCCGCCATCGCGTTCTGGGCGCCGGCCGAGGACCTCGACGAGTGGGGCATGCCCGGTTGGAGCGCCGCCGACTGCTTCCCGCTCTACCGGCGACTGGAGCGCAACGACGGCCCGGGCGACCACCACGGCCGCAGCGGCCCGGTGCGGATCCGCTCGGTCCCGCCGCGCGACCCGTGCGGCGTCGCGCTGCTGGCCGCGTGTGAGCAGGTGGGCATCCCGACCGTCGAGTTCAACTCCGGGCGCACCGTCACGCGCGGCGCGAACTGGTTCCAGATCAACGCGCACGAGAACGGCACCCGCGCGTCCGCGTCGGCGTCGTACCTGCACCCGGTGCTCGACCGCTCGAACCTGTCGGTGCGCACCGGCGTACGAGCTCGCCGGCTGACCTTCGACGGGCGGCGGTGCACCGGCGTCGAGTACCTCACGCCCGACCTGGTGCGGTCCGCGACGGTCAACGCCCGGCGGGAGGTGGTCGTCAGCTGCGGCGCGATCGACACCCCCAAGCTGCTGCTGCTGTCCGGGATCGGGCCTGCGGAGCACCTGCGGTCCGTCGGGGTCGACGTGGTGCTCGACGCGCCGGGCGTCGGGGGAAACCTGCAGGACCACCCCGAGGGCATCGTGGGGTGGGACGCCCGGCAGCCGATGGTGCGCCGGTCCACCCAGTTCTGGGAGATAGGGATCTTCGCCGCCACGTCCGAGGAGCTCGACCGCCCGGACCTGATGCTCCACTACGGCGCGGTCCCCTTCGACCTGAACACCGCACGCCACGGCTACCCGACCACCGAGAACGGCTTCTGCCTCACGCCGAACGTCACCCGCGCGCGGTCCACCGGCACGGTCCGGCTGCGCACGCGGGACTTCCGGGACAAGCCGCGGGTCGACCCGCGCTACTTCACGGACCCGCACGACATGCGGGTGATGCTGCAGGGGGTACGCCTGGCGCGGAAGATCGCCGCGCAACCCGCCCTGGCGCCGTGGGTGGGTCGTGAGCTCGCCCCCGGTGCGGACACGCGGTCCGACGACGAGCTCGTCGACTTCGTCCGCCGGACCCACAACACCGTCTACCACCCGTCGTGCACCGTCCCGATGGGCGACGGCCCGCGCGCCCCGCTCGACGCCCGGTTGCGGGTCAGGGGGCTCGACGGCCTGCGGGTGGCGGACGGGTCCGCGATGCCGTTCCTGGTCACGGTGAACCCGTGCATCACCACGATGATGATCGGCGAGCGGTGCGCGGACCTGCTACACGAGGACGCCCGCCGCCGCTGAACCCAGGACCGCCACATGGAGCCATGTGGCGGTTACGGGGTGCGTCAGTCGTCGTCCTCCGCGGCGCCGACGAGGGAGCGCTGCCGGGGGGCCGCCAGCTCCTCGTGGCAGCGGGGGACGTTATTGAGTCGCTGGCGCTCCATGGCGCCGCGGCGGAAGCGGCCGTCGAGCACCTGCATGGTCCAGGTCGATCCGATCAGGACACCGAGGCCGACGGCGAACAGCACACCCAGCAGGACGATCGTCATGATCCACCCCTTTCTCGCCGGCCACCGGGCGGTTGGACGTCCGGCGGGTACCTCCGCCGACTCGCACCCGCCGCCGGTGAGTCGGCTCGGTTGTGGAGATGGCGTAACTGTTAGAGTGCACAGTGCACTCTCTTCATGCAATTGCACGGCACATCTGTGACCCCGTTGGAGTAGAGTTTTCGGCTCCATAGCGGTTGTCAGGAGGACTTCCATGGTGGCGCACGGGGGCCCGGCGATGCCACGCCGCCGCCTCGGTGCCGAGCTGCGCAACCTGCGCGAGCAGGCCGGTCTCAAGATCGAGGACATCGCTGCGGAGCTGGAGTGCTCGCCATCGAAGGTGAGCAGGCTGGAGACCGGCAAGGGCATCCCCAAGAGCCGGGACGTGCGCGA
>JALYQB010000331.1 GCA_030856045.1 Actinomycetota bacterium | reverse complement strand
GTGCCGGCCTGCCCGCCGGCCGGGTGGGTGCCGCCACGACGGCGACGGCGCCTGCGGGGCCGGTCACCGCCGGCAGCCTCCGGGGCCGCGGCCGGGCTCGGGCTGTCCGTGCTCTCGCCAGAGCGGGTGCGCCGCATCCCGCGGGTGCGCGGTGACGAGGGTGCGGCGTCTACGTCGGATCGCCTGTCCCGCCCGCCGGAGCGGCCGCCGCCTCGGCCCTTGCGGTCACCGAGGTCGTCGAGATGCTCGGCGGCGAGGCCCGCGCGGGTGCGCCTACCCACCGGCAGCCGCCCGGTGACCTTGGTGGGGATGCCGAGGTCGGTGAACAGGTGCTCCGAGGTCGAGTACGTCTCCACCGGCTCGGGCATCCCGAGGTCGTGCGCGTCGCTGATGAGCTTCCAGCG
Source organism: Actinomycetota bacterium (assembly GCA_030856045.1). GTDB lineage: Bacteria > Actinomycetota > Actinomycetes > Mycobacteriales > Pseudonocardiaceae > JALYQB01. Next base: position 4,210 of record JALYQB010000331.1, on the reverse strand, counting down.
CGGGGAGTCGTCCCAGTCGACGAGGGTGATCGCGATGCCGTCGCGGCCGGCGCGGCCCGTCCGGCCGATACGGTGCAGATAGGTCTTCTCGTCCTCGGGGCACTGGTAGTTGATCACATGTGTGACCCCGACGACGTCGATGCCGCGGGCCGCGACGTCGGTGGCGACCAGCACGTCGACCTTCTCGGATCTAAACGCCCGCAGTGCCTGCTCGCGCGCGCCCTGGCCGAGGTCACCGTGCACGGCCGCCGCGGCGAACCCGCGCTCGGCGAGGTCGTCGGCCACCTTCTGTGCGGTGCGCTTCGTGCGGGTGAAGACCATCGTGAGCCCGCGGTCACGGGCCTGCAGCACCCGGGACACCAGCTCCACCTTGTCGAGCGCGTGAGCGCGGTACACGAACTGCCTCGTGCGCTCGTGGATCGCGGTGGCGTCGACCTCCTCCCCGCGGATGTGGGTCGGTTGCGTGAGGAACGTCCTGGCCAGTGTGATGATCGGGCCGGGCATGGTCGCGGAGAACAGCATCGTCTGGCGCTGGTCGGGCACCATCCGCAGGATCCGCTCGATGTCGGGCAGGAAGCCGAGGTCCAGCATCTCGTCGGCCTCGTCGAGCACGAGCACCGACACCTTCGCGAGCACCAGGTGGTGCTGCTCGGCGAGGTCGAGGAGCCGTCCGGGGGTGCCGACGACCAGATCGACGCCGTCGTTCAGGGCCTTGATCTGCGGCTCGTACGGCCTGCCGCCGTAGATGGACAGCACCCGCAGCCCCAGGTTCCTGCCCGCGTCGGTGAGGTCGCGGGTGACCTGCACGCACAGCTCGCGGGTCGGCACCACGACGAGTGCGCGGGGCGTCCCGTCCAGCGTCGTGGGGTCGGCGGCGATCCGCTGGATCATCGGTACGCCGAAGCCCAGCGTCTTGCCGGTACCGGTACGCGCCTGCCCGATGAGGTCGTCGCCTGCCATCGCGAGCGGCAGCGTGAGCTCCTGGATGGCGAACGTGCGCTCGATGCCCGCACTCTGCAGGGCGGACACGATCTCGTCGCGGACGCCGAGCTCGGCGAAGGTGGGGGAGTCGGAGCGCACCGGCGCGCCGGCCTGCAGTGGACGGGGAGCGGGGACCTCGTCGACGCCGCGCTCGGCGTGCTCGAGGGTTCGTGGATCGGTCATGCTGGTCAGCGGGGATCGCCTCTCTCGTTCCGGCGCGCCCAGCACCGCCGCTCGACCGCGTCTGCCAGGGACTGCGGGAGCACCGACGAGAGGTACGCGCTCTGATTGCGCACCCGGAGGCGTCGTGCCCCCGGGCGGGGCGTGCCACCGGGGTGTTCCCGGGTCGCGCGGAGTACCGCCTCACGCCCTGCCTCCACACTGTACCGTCTCGCACCGCCTGCCGTGGCACGACGGGCCGCGCGGGCAGCGAGGGCTGCTCGCCCGTCGCACTAGGCTGACCAGCGTGGACGCGTGGACCGAGGGCACCATCGACCTGCTCGGGGTGCTCGCGTACGGGGAGCTGTCCGCTTTCGACCGGCTCGCGGAGGACTCCCGCACCGCCCCGACGCTGGCGGGACGGGCGGCGATGGCGGGCATGGCCGCAGCCGAGATCGGCCACTTCCAGCTCCTGGAGCGCCACCTCGCCGACAGCGGTGTCGCGGTGGATGACGCGATGCGCCCGTTCGTGCGGCGCTTCGACGAGTTCCACGCCTCCACCGCTCCCCGCTCGTGGCTCGAGTCCCTGGTCAAGGCATACGTGGGCGACGGGTTGGCGACCGACTTCTACACCGAGGTCTCGGGCTGGGTCGGCGAGCCGACGCGGACGCTGGTGCGCGACGTGCTCGCAGACACGGGCCACGCCACCTTCGCGGAGCGGGAGGTCCGCGCCGCGTGCGCAGGCGACCGGTCCACCCGCGACCGGCTGGCGCTGTGGGGACGGCGGCTGCTCGGCGAGGCCACCACCCACGCGCAGCACGTCGTCGCAGAACGGGACGGCCTGGCGGAGCTCATCGTGCGCGGCTCGGGGGACCTCTCCGAGATCGCGGCGATGCTGCGCAGGCTCCAGCAGCGCCACGGCCACCGGATGGCGGCCCTCGGCCTGGACTGACGACTCCGCTGCGAGTCGGGTGTTCGCCGTCGGCGCAGTAGGCTGCCCCGGCCCGCGAGCGGCCTCTCGACTAGCCTCGGGGGCGACAGTCGGCGACATCGTGGAGGTCAGGCGTGGAGGTCAAGATCGGGGTCGCGGACAGCCCGCGCGAGCTGGTGGTGTCCAGCGGGGACTCTCCGGACGAGGTCGAGGCGCTGGTGACCGACGCGCTGGGCGGCAAGCAGAGCCTGCTCTCGCTGGTCGACGACAAGGGCCGACGCTACGTGATCCCGTCCGTCAAGATCGCCTACGTGGAGATCGGCCCCGCGGACGGCAGGCGGGTCGGCTTCGCGGTTGGCGGCTGAGCGCTCACCTGTCGCTGACGGCGACGAGTACGTCACCACCTCCGACGGCACCCGTCTCGCCGTGTACCGCCACGGGCCCACGGACGCGCCGGTGACCGTCGTGCTCGCGCACGGCTGGACCCTGGACTCGCGGACCTGGGAACCCGTCGTGGCGCGGCTGCTCGCCGGGCCGCAGGCCGTGGGGGTCGTCTGCTACGACCACCGCGGACACGGGCGTTCCGACGACGCCGGGGACGGGTCGGCGACGATGGCCCGACTCGGCGACGACCTGGCCGAGCTCCTCGCGCACACGGTGGAGGGCCCCGTGGTCCTCGCGGGCCACTCGATGGGCGGCATGGCGATGATGGCGCTGGCCGAGCGTCACCCCGAGCTGGTGGCGCGCCGCGTGGTGGGCGCGGCGTTCGTCGCGACGTCCTGCGGCGACCTCGCGGTGACCCTCGGGCTGCGGCCCCTGGTGGCGCGGCTGGTGGCGGGTGCCGAGTCGGCGGTGCTGCGGCGTGTCGCCTCGAGCGACCGGCTGCGGGCCCGCCGGGCGGTCGTTCGGCGGGGCCGCTCGATCCGGCCCGGGGTGCGGTGGCTGCTGTTCGGCGGGTACGCCGCGCGCGCCGACATCGACCTCACCGCGCAGTGCATCGCCGAGTGCCGCCCCGCCACGGTCGTGGACTTCCGGCCGGCGCTCACCGAGCACGATCGCCGCGCTGCGCTCACCGCGTTCGCGGTGATCCCCACCGTCGTGCTCGGCGGGGCCCGTGACCGGCTCATCCCCGCCTCGCACTCCCGCACGATCGCGGCGGAGCTCGCCGACGCACGACTCGTCGTCTACGCCGACGCGGGGCACATGGTGCCCCTGGAGCGGGCGGACCAGGTCGCCGTCCACCTCACCGAGCTGGTCGGCGCACGGCCTCAGAGCTGACGGGGGAAGCCCGCGAGTCCCTTCCAGGCCAGCGCGGCGACGAGCGCGACCGCCTCGTCCTTGGGCACCGTGCGGGAGGTGTTCAGCCAGGACCGGGCGCTGTGCTCGCTGATGCCGACGACGCCGACCGCCACGAGCCTGGCGCGGGCCGCGTCGAGACCGGCGTCGGCGACCACGGCCTGCGCGACCGCGTCGACGCACGCGGCGTTGGCCTGCTCCACGAGTTCCTGCACCGCAGCCTGGTTGCGCAGGTCGGACTCGAACACCAACCGGAACGCCTCGCCGTCCCCGTCGACGAAGTCGAAGTAGGCGCCGACGGCGTTCTGCACGCGCTCGCGGTTGTCGCTGGTCTCCTCGATCGCCGTGCGCACCCGGCGGACGAGCTCGTCGGCGTGGGTCTCCAGCAGCGCGAGGTAGAGCTCCAGCTTGCCGGGGAAATGCTGGTAGAGCACCGGCTTGCTGACACCGGCGTGCTCGGCGATCTCGTCCATCACCGTGGCGTGGTAGCCGTTGCTGACGAAGATGTCGGTGGCGGCGGTCAGCAGCTGCGCGCGGCGCTGGTCGCGGCGCAGCCGGACACCGCGGGCGGGCGCCCCGGAACGCGGCGCCCCGGCCTGGGATGAGGCGATCTCGGTCATGCCACCTCCAGCTGACGCGGTCGGGTGCTGACACTACTGCTCGGTAGCACGTGGCGGACCCGCCACCCTCCGCAGCTCAACCATGTCCCGCGCACGCGCGGGACATGGTTGAGCACCTGACATGTGGGAGGCTGCACCCGTGACCAGGCCGAAGGGCGACCGGTCGGCGGCGTCCCCCGGTGGGGGCTCCGTCTCGACCCGCTCCCGACCCGCCGCCCCGAAC
>JALYQB010000284.1 GCA_030856045.1 Actinomycetota bacterium | reverse complement strand
ACGCCACCGCGGTGCACGTGGCGGCCTTCCTGGCGGTGTGCCGGGCGACGGGCGCGGAGCGCGACCGGTTGCTCGCGCTCTGCGAGGAGCAGCACACCCCGGGTTGGTTCCAGCAACACGGCTCCCGGCTGCCCCAGCAGCTCGTGACGCTGATCGACCACGAGAACAAGGCGGTCGCGATCAGCGAGTTCCAGGAACCGGGCATGCCCGGCCTGCTGCAGACCGGCGACTACACCCGTGCGCTGCTCAGCCGCTCGGGCAACGTGCCGGCGGACGAGGTCGACGCCCGGGTCGCCGCCCGGCTGGCCCGCCAGAGCCTGTTCAGCCGCGAGCATCCGCCGCGCTTCACCTTCTACCTGCACGAGTTCGTGCTGCGGCTGCCGGTGGGCGGGCCGGTGGTGATGTCCGACCAGTTGCACCACCTGCTGCGGATGGCGGTGCGCCCCTACCTCACGCTGCGGGTGGTGCCGGCCGCGCTCGGCGCGCACGCTGGGATGGCCGGGGCGTTCACGCTCATGGAGTTCGCCGAGTTCCGGCCGGTGGTGTATCTGGAGAGCATCACGTCCAGCCTGTTCCTGGAGAAGCCCGTGGAGATCGATGCGTACCGGCTCATCCTGGGGGCGCTGGCGGAGACCGCGCTGGACGAGGAAGAATCGAGGGAGCTGATTGCCACCCTGGCAACCGAGTTCTCCGTGGATCGAGAGGATCATGATGACCGCGCCTGAGCCGGACGGGATCGTCTGGCACACGAGCAGCTACAGCTACGACAGCGGTGGCTGCGTCGAGGTCGGCTGGCGCACCAGCAGCTACAGCTACGACAGCGGTAACTGCGTCGAGGTCGCGCCCGCGCCGGACGGTGTCCTGGTACGCGACTCCAAGGACCGCCGCGGCCCCACCCTGACCGTCCCCACCGCCGCCTGGCGAGCCTTCCTCACCACCATCACCCGCTGACCACGCGACGCGAGTCGGCAGTCTCATCGGAATGGCTACAGACCCGGTGGCCCCGCTTATGGACCTGCCCACAGTTGCGGAAGCCGTCCGCGGGCCCGTGACGAGGTGACCGCGGTGCACCGGTACCCAACCAACCGATGCAGCTGGCCGGCCACCGCAGCCGAGGCGTCGGTGCGCGCGGCCAGGGCCTCGACCGGGCTGGACGGCGGCAGCACCGCGCTGCCTGACGACGGGCCGGTGGACGACCCGGCGCTGGCCGGCACGCTGCGGGCGGCGGAGGCCATGGGCGGTGCGCGATCCAGACCCAGATCGCCGGCCTCCTCTTTCACCGGGGTTGACGACACGTCGAGTGTGATCTTGGGAAAATGGGGGCGAGGTGCACCTGACCAGGCAGAATGCGATTGTCGAAGATCGTAGTCTGACCGAGGTAGGTGCACCTCTGCCATGTTCTACACCCGTTTCAGACCCAGCGTGTCCCACCTCGATTGAAGACGGAGGCCGGGCGTCCGCAGCCTAAACCGGCGACCATGGTCTGGTCTTGCAGGACCAGAACACAGAGTTGTAGCGGTTCAGGAGTGGGATATGCCGGTTTGACCTGTCGAGGCGATAGGGACCATGACGTTGTGCCCGAGTCTCAGACCTCCGGAATTGGCTGAGGGACACGCCCGTTGACGCGGCCTTCCGTGATCACACTATTTCTGAAAGTAGTTGAGGTTTGATGCAGGCTCGGCGGACTGATCACCTACACCACCAGTTCGATTACATCCCCGGCGACCGCTGCCCCACACACCTACAAGATCAGAATAGCCCGACCAACGTAGCTATTCAGCTGGGGTACGGCACCGATGATGACCTTGGCCGTGGCTTGAGTAACTGGAGGTGTCCCTGAGCCGATGAAGCTAACCACACTGGTGAACAACAGACCGCACTCTACCTGATAAGTTTGTGGCTTGCCGTTATTGTGCACCCACCCGTAGCGAGGCCGGTCAAGAGTGCCTCAGCGAGGGAGTTTTCCCGCTGCGATCATGAGGCTGGCGAAGATTACTCCGATCACCATCGCTAGTGTAATTATTACGGCGGACCGCACCTCGAAGAAGGGGGGCTTGCCGTCGGGAGATGTCGAGGCAGGTTGCGGTGAATAAGCGGTCACAGAGAGATCTCCTTAATGAATCCTTGCTCAACACCGTCGTTTCCTCGTATGCCTCGGCTTGGCCGGGAGCCCACGGCCCATCCTCGGTCAACCGCGCTGGTTCAACTGTCGCCCCCCTGCGCTGGGTGAGACAACAGCCACACGGGCCTCGTGAGGACCCGAGCCCGATTGTTGGGTGGCGCGGCTGTGTAGCCGTTGGGGGCCGCGGCTGCGGCGAAGTCGAGTGCCCGGCCATTGACCCACCCCAGCGCCGAGGGGCTCGGCGCAAGCAGCCCGGACGGCCGCGAGCGGATTGTGTCGACCGGTCGCAGCGTTGGACACCGCGCCGACCCGTCTTCACTGGTCTCTGGACAGCGAGGCAGGGAGCGTGTGGCGTGAGCCACGCCGCATATGGAGGTGCTGATCACGTCCTCCCACACGGCGTCGCAGCGGGAGTAGGGAGCCGCTACCAGCGCAGTCGCACAGTCAACCCAAAATGGGACAGCACGGCATGGCGGGCAACCACGGCATGACCGCGCGCTTCGGTACGTCGACGAAACCTCCGGCGGCCGAACATGGACGTAGGCCATGCTCACCGCAGCCGTCGCGATCACAGCGCTACATCCTTGTCCGAGGTGGCGCCCAACAGGCCAGCCGAGAACAATCTCGACGAAGGTCCGTGGGGTACTCGTCACTGGTCATCTTAGAAGCCCATGTCAGGGTGGTGGCGATGATCACAAGACTAGACAGCAAGATGTGCCGCCGGTCGTAGGCGCCGAGTGCACATCGAGCGAAGGGAAACTCATGGGCCGTTTGGAAGACGTTCCTGGAAAGAGTGCAGCACCCGAGTCGCCGCCTGAAGTTCAGGTTCCAGGCCCATCCCGCTCCGACGATCAGGAGGTAAGCGAAAAGAAACAAAGCGATCGTTCTGGAGCTGCCACCCGCAATAACTTTGTACCTACCGCTGGCTTGGACCAACAGCTTTCAGGGGACATACTAATGGGAAAGCAGACTACTGGACCTACATTCAGGAAGCCATCTGGTCGATGAGCAGCGACGATGAAGATCAACAGAGTTATCTAAAGTCCAGTAGCCTAGTTTCTCCTTAGTAGCGCTACGTGAATATCTAGCTGGAAAAGGCTTTACCGGACCCGAATATAAAGTATTTGAAAGGCGCCTTGCAAGTTACGGACTGGGGGTGATGAATGCATGGATTTACACCGGCGAGATCTATAGGCAAGCTTCTCGTCGCGGCTACCCGATAGGAAACGCACCGTACTTTTGCGCCGCGGATGATTGCAGAAGCATGGCCAACGAAACTGTAGCGTATGCGTTGGTCGATTTCCGCCAGAAAGGATTGCGCGAGGGTGGGTGGCGCCCTACGCGCGGCGCAAGCATAAAGACTTACTTCATTACCACGTGCGTCTTCCAATTCCTTAGATCTTTCCGTCGTTGGCAACGAGATCAAAACTCCTGGAGTCGTGTTGTTTTCTATGATCCCACTGATGCAGAATTATTGAACCGACCTTCTGGCATCAGTGTCGAAGATGTGACGCTGGACCGACTCGAGGTTGGTGAAGCATGCAAGAATGTCGACGATCAAAAGAAGTCGATCCTCGTTCTGCAAGCCATGGGTTATAGTCAAGCCGAGATTGCAGAAATTCTTGGTAGCGGCCTCAGCGCGCGAGCTATTGAAGGCGCCTTATACAGGATACGAAAATCGGTGGCACGAGCCTGGGGGGAGGATAAATAGGCATCATGGCAAACGATGACCTGGCAGGCATCCGGGACTTGATTCGACGCTCCTCCTTGGGCGGTAGAATTGAAGGTCACCCATCGGCCGAATCGATAGATGCGGTGATCACAAGAGCTGACGAAGTTGACGAGGCCCGCTTGATGAGAATGGCCGAACATGACAATTTGGTCGATGACAGATTTACTTCCGAAAGACGTATCTACCTCGTTGAGAACGATTTCGATCCCTGCGACATCGATCATCACACTACTTCTCAGACAAATCCGATAAAGCTCAGTCCGCCGCATGCCTTCCCGTGCATTACTTCGGATGAAAATCGTCCGGCCAGTGGCAGCAGGACCCCGCCGTTCGGCGATACATCGGTGACACCCGCCCGACGACAGGGGCCGAGGCCGATGACCAGTGACAGCGTGGTGCAGGACATGTTCGCGGTCCTGCGCGGACAGGCCGCACCCGTGGTCACGCGGTGGACTTACCTCGTGGACGACCCGTTCGCGGTGACGTTTGACATCCGTGCCCGTAGCGACCGCTGGGTGACGTGGGTGATGGCGCGGGACCTGCTCCTCGCGGGCCTCACCGGAAGCGTCGGCGTCGGCGACATCCGGCTCTGGCCGTGCCGGGTGCAGCGGTATGAGACCCTCGTCGTGGAGATCTCCTCACCCGACGGGCACGCCGTGCTCGAGGTCGATCGGGACCTGGTCGGCCACTTCGTCCAGGCCACCACCGAGGTCGTGCCGCTCGGCAGCGAGACTTTTGTGGTCGACATTGACGCCGAGATCGAGAAGTTCACCCGCAGCTGCGCCGAGTAGCGTCGCGGGCCTAATAAGAACGTGTTTGAGACGGGGTCAGGTGGGGCCTGACGGCGCCCAAGGGCGTCGTCAGGGTTCGGTGCCCGTCGTCGGGTCATCAGGCCGATCATGGCCCACTTGACCATGGTTTCGTGGCTTTCGGGGGAGCCGTTCGTAATCGCGGACCAGCCACAGGTAGCGCATCAGCCAGCTCAGCGTGCATTCCACCACCCAGCGCCGCGGCAGGACCGCGAAGCCTTGTAGTCGGCTGGCTTGCGCACGACCTGGAGCACGAGGCGCAGCCTGTCTTTGGCCGAGCGCACCAGTCGCCCGGCGTAGCCGCCGTCGGACCACACCAGCGCCACACTCAGCATGGTAAACCGCAGCCGCTCCAGCACCTCGCGGTCTTGCACGCTGGCCGCAGTGACCAGCACGACCAGCAGCAGTCCGAGGGTGTCCACAACGATATGACGCTTGGTCCCGTTTGTTCGCTTACCCGGAGCCGAGACTGCACCCTCCATTGGAGACGACATGGCGTCACACTGCTCACTCCAGCCCCACAAGTCCGGGAGACACGCCGTGCCGTCTCAACACGTTCTGAGCTACGACCGCTACTGCGCCGAGATCGTCGCGCAGACCGACCAGTTAAGGTCCCACATCGAGGCGCGGACCTGACGGTCCCCGTGCCCTCCTGCCCCGGTTGGAACCTCGGCCAGCTGCTGCGGCATCTCGGCGGCGGCCACCGCTGGGTCGAGAGGCCCCTCGGCGTGTTGCTCGCGTGGCGGCCGAGGCCAGGCACTGGCCTCGCACACCCTGAAGCTCGACTTACCGACGAGGTGCGGTCGTCCGCGGCGCCACCAGGGCCGCTCCTTACGATGGGACCGTGCTCCTCGACCGGCTGCCCGCTCCCCCGCTCGCGCTGACCCGGGCGGTCGCGATCGCCGCAGTCATCACCCAGGGCGGCATCGCCGTCACGGGCTCGATCGTGCGGGTCACCGGGTCGGGACTCGGGTGCCCGACGTGGC
>JALYQB010000265.1 GCA_030856045.1 Actinomycetota bacterium | reverse complement strand
AGGCTATCGCGACCAGTGACCACAGCGACATGTAGTACTGCTCGGACAGGAAGGTGGACGCGACCAGCACGCCGAGTAGACCGGTCTGTATCGCGATCATCGGTCGCGGATCCTCGGACGCCCGGAGTGCCCGTTCGCTGGCAACCAGGGCGCAGGCGATGACCGCCAGGAAGAGCACGAGGCCGGAAAGCCCGAGCTCGGCGGCGATTTCCAGGTACATGTTGTGCGCCACCGGCGTCTGCTCCGCGATCTCGGCGTTGTGGGACGCGGCTGCATAGTTGCTGCGGAAGCCGCCGGGACCGACCCCGAGGAGCGGGTTGTCGGCGAGCATCCGCGCCGCGGCCTCCCAGCGGATCGCCCGGGTGTCGACATTCGACGCCGCGACGTACGTCTTCTCGTCGAGCGCTCGTGTCAGGTACTCCCCGCCGAACACCATCCCGGCGACGCCCGCAACCGCGAGGAGGGCAGCCGCGCTCACCAGCAGCCGAACGGACAGGACCCGGCGGACCGTGAGCCATCCGGTGACCGCGAGCAGCGCCAGGATGCCCCCGCGGGACAGCGTCGCCATCACACCCACAACGAGGACGGTGGCTGCGATCGGCGCGAGGACGGCTGGCGCACGGCGCCCGCGGTGGCTGCCGCCTCGCGGTATCAGGACCAGGAGCAGCGGTAGGGCCGCGACCAGTACGTAGGCAAGGTCATTCGGGTCCTGCAGCGGGCCCGTCGCTCGCACGTCTCCCTGGACGAAGAAGCTGGAGAGCGCCCCGACGCCGGCCACCGCGGCCCCGGCGACTGCGGCGACGAGCAGCGTCCGCAGCGGCACCTCGCGCGCTGCGACGTCGACCAGTATCGCGGTCACGGCGAGGAACGGCAGCCAGCGGAGGGCGTAGTCGGTGGTGAACGGTTCGCCCGCATGCACCGCCGAGGTCGTCAGGAGGACCGTGGCGAGCAGACCGAGCAGCACGTGTACGAGGTGCAGCTGCGGGAGACGGCGCTGGCGGAGCCGGATCCCCGCCCAGCTCGCTGCCAGCAGGACCGTCGGCGCCTTGGCCAGCTGGGGCTCCACAGCAGTCAGGTAGCCCTCGATGGGGGCGAGCATCAGCGTTGCGCACGCCGAGGCCTGGAGTAGTCGAACGCCAACGCGGGTGAGCCGCTCCCCCCAGCGCTCTGGAGGCCGGGACGGAAAGGCCACGATCATGGTGGGCGGGCTGTCACCGATCATCGGCTGCGCTCCTGCGCGGTGCGGCTCTCACTCCCGACCCGGGTTGCGGGGCGCTCACGGTCCAGCCCTTGGGCCCGGAGCCGCGCCACGTGCTCGCCGGTGCCGACCACCTCGAAATGACGGCGCAGCGAACTCAGCACCCAGCCGAGCAGCGCCGCCTTCTGCGGGCCGGGAACGGCCATCCCGGGGAAGAAGTCCATGCCCGGCGCTTCCCTGCGATCGAGCACGTCGGTGGGGTGCAGCAGCAACGACGGCGTGACACCGCGCGACCGGCACAGCTGCAACGCCATGGCGAAGTACCCACGCGCGATCCGGGGGGAAGCCTGGTGCAGCTGCAACAGGTACGAGCCGTGGATCGGCACCCTGACAAGCGGCATGGTGGTGACGGGCAGCTCGACGAGGTCGTCGCGGTCGCCGACCCGCCACCGGTACGGGTGGATCGGTGCCAGCACCCGCGACACTCCGCCGAACAGGTCGGATCGATCCGCGCGCTGTTCGGCGCTGAGGCGGGTGGCGCGGTTGTGGTACACGCGGGCCAGCGGTCCGATCCAGGTGGGCAGGGTACTGGCGTCGTAGGCGTAGCCGCGTTCGACGAGCAGCTCGAGGAGTTCGGGGGTGACGCTGTAGCCGGGGCCCCGGAACCCGGTCGGTCGGGGCGCACCGGCGGCGACGATCGCCTCCTCCGTGCCGGCCAGCTCGGCTTCGAGCTCCGCGCGGGAGTAGCGGTGCAGCCAGGGTTCGTGCTCGTAGGAGTGGTTGGCGATCTCGTGGCCTGCGGCTGCGATCGCAGCGACGGCTTCGGCGCCGTCCTCCCTGGCCGCATCGGCGCCCACCACGAACACCGTGGTGGTCAGGTGCTGCTCGGCGAACAGTTCCAGCAGCCGGGGGACCGCGGTGGCCAGGTAGCTCGGGCGTCGCTCCCACTCCGGGTCACCGTGGGTCTTGAGGAACGCCCAGAGGTTGTCGAGGTCCAGTGAGACGCTGGCGGTTCTCATGCCACACCCTCCGTCGCGGCGGGCACCGGTACCGCGACCCGCTCGGCGCGCAGGCCGGCGGCCGCGGCCATCGCCAGCACGCCCAGCACCACGAGTGCCAGCCCCAGCGCGACCCACCACGCCCGGCCGGCGACGATCTGGTCACCCAGCGCGACGAGCCCGATCACCGACGCGAGCACCACGCTGGTGGAGTCCATCGACGCGGCCGTGGCGGTGGCCGACCCGCGCTGCAGCCCCGCGGCGAGCAGCGCCTGACCGAGCAGCGCGGCCGCGACCATCAGCCAGGCCAGCGGCTCCAGCGGCAGCTGCAGCAGGGGACCGTCCGCGAGCGGCCTGCTGGCGATCGCGAGCACGGCGAACGCGACGCCGGCGAGCACACCCAGCGGCACCGTGCCCCGCGCGCCCCGCACCCGGGAGGCGGGCGTAGCCAGCAGACCGGTCAGGAGTAGGACACCGAGCAGGGCCACCCCGACACCGAGCGGCATCTCGCGCGCCACCGAGGGCTCTGCGGCACCGACCAGCAGGAGGAGCCCGGTGGCCATCACCACGAGCGCCGCGATCTCGGCGGGCCGGATCCGCCACCCGAGCGCGAGCGCCCCGAACAGCGCCGCCAGCCCGACCGCCGACGACGCACCGGCCTGCACCAGGTAGAGCGGGAGGGTGGCGCGGGCCAGGAACGCGAGGACGAAGCCGGTCACCTGCGCGCCGAACCCGAGGAGGTAGACGCGGTCGGTGGCGAGGCGCCCCAGCAGGCCGGGGTCGATGCCCCCGCGCTGCTCCGCGCGGCGGGCGGCCACGCTCTGCGCGACGATCCCGATCGCGTACATCACCGCGGACGCCACCAGTGCCGGGTAACCTAGCACGCATACACCCCCAAGGAGACGGCTGCCCTGCTGCCCGCAGCGGGCGGCTCCGGCGGCGAGTGCGGGTGCACCCAACGGGGAAGTCGGTACGCGATCGGTCCGTGTTACTGCCCGTGCAGTTGATCACGCATCCTGGCACCCGGACGGGGCACCCGCTGCTCCGGTGGGAGGTGGAACATCGGCCCGGCCTCCGGCGACATATCGATCGTGGAGATCCATCTGATCGCCGGCACCCGGCCCGAGGCGGTCAAGCTTGCGCCCCTGGTAGGCGCGCTGACCGCCTGTGACCTGCAGCCCGTACTGGTGGCGAGCGGCCAGCATCCGGCGATGGTCCAGCAGGCGCTCGACGCGTTCGACCTGGTCCCCGACGAGACGCTGCGCATCGACCGCGGTGCGGGGCGGCAGGCCGAGCTGATGGCGGTGCTGGCCCCAGCCCTGGACACGCTCTGGCGCCGGCGCTGCCCGGCGGCCGTCGTCGTGCAGGGGGACACGACCACCACGCTGGCCGGCGCGCTGACCGCGTTCTGGGCCGGCGTCCCCGTCGTGCACCTGGAGGCGGGACTGCGGTCCCACGACCTGGCGGCGCCGTTCCCGGAGGAGGGGAACCGCAGGATGGTCAGCCAGATCGCGGCCCTGCACCTGCCTCCGACCGAGGTCGCGCGGCTGAACCTGGAGGCCGAGGGGCGCGCCGGGCCGGGCGTGATCGTCACCGGCAACACCGCGGTGGACGCGGTGTTGACCGTCGCGGCCCGCGGCCTGCCGATCGCGGATGTCGGGGTCTCCGACCTGGTGCGCCGTGCCCGCGCGGGCCGGTCGAGGCTGCTCCTCGTGACCGTGCACCGTCGCGAGTCCTGGGGTGCGCCGCTGGACGGGGTGCTGCAGGCGGTGCGGACGCTCGTGCTGCGCCACGACGATGTCGAGGTCGTGCTTCCCGCTCACCCGAACCCGGACGTGCGACGGCAGGTCCGGGACGTGCTGGACGGCACGCCCCGAATCCTGGTCACCGACCCGCTGCCCTACCCCGATCTGGTGGCGGCGCTGGCGGCGTCGACCCTGGTGCTCTCCGACTCGGGCGGCATCCAGGAGGAGGCGCCGAGCTTCGGTGTCCCCGTCCTCGTGCTCCGCGAGGTCACCGAGCGGATGGAGGCGGTGCACGCAGGCTGCGCCCTGCTGCTCGGGACCGACACCGACCGGATCGTGGGCACGGCGTCCGCGCTGCTGGCGGACCCGACCGCGCGGGCGGCGATGACGGCGGCGGGCAACCCGTTCGGCGACGGCTCGGCCGCGGTGCGGGCGGCCGAGGCGATCGCGTGGCTGCTCGGCGCACGGAAGCGCCGACCCGCGGACTTCGTGCGCACCGCCGCACCCAGCGCGCACCCGTCCTCACCGTTGCTTCGGCCCGCACATCACCCTGGGTCGTGAGGGGGACGTGTTTTACGAGTGAATCGGGTCCCCACCGGCGGTGGGGTGCTCAGTCCACGAAGCCGCCCATGCTCCGCAGGACCACCGCGTGGACGTGGCGCGCCTTGTCCTGGTTGGACAGCCGGATCTCGTAGACCTTGCCCCCGGCGGAGATCCCGACCGTGGGGGAGAAGGTGAACTCGCCGGACTCGGAGGTGTCGGAGACGAACGAGACCGCGTCGATGCGGCGGTAGGGCAACGAGGTGAGCGCCGAGCGACCGCCGCCGAACGTGTTGTCCTGCACGACCACCCGCCGGTCGGTCAACCCGATGAACCCGGTGTCGCCGCCGTCGTACACCGCGATGACGGTCTCGCCCTCCAGGAGGCCCACCTCCATCTTGTCGAGCTGGTCCTGCTCGTCGAAGACCGGACTCATGGGCGCTCCTCCGCTGGGT
>JALYQB010000245.1 GCA_030856045.1 Actinomycetota bacterium | reverse complement strand
CCCGGGCACGCCACGCCGAACACCCCCCAGAACTCTGAACCACCCACACCGGGCAGACGTCACTCAACGTGACCACAGCGAGAAGCCCCAGGCTCGGACCCGAAACCGCTCATCTCCCTGGCATTGGCTGGACCGTCGCCTGACGGGCAGCTACTCGGTCGTCGGTTACTGCGAGGCGTGCAGGAAGGCCGCCAGTTCCTGTGCAAGTTATCCGCTACGAGCCGTGTGAAACGTCCAGTAGACTCGTTGACGTGCCATGACCATGGGTGGAGGAGAGGTCGATGGTTCCCTACTTGCCCCGCTTGGTCGATGCCCAGCTAGGAGGGCGCTGAAAACCGGCAGGGTGGGCGGCGTGTCTGCGAGGGGTCGCCGACCCGGCTGGGATGATCTTCGGGTGCAGGGTGTGGAGGGGCCGGGTCGGGAGTTGTGGGACGCCGGGGAGGTGGTGGGGCATCTGGTCGCGGAGGGGAGCATGTTCGCGTTCCTGGCCGCGCACCGCGCGGGTGTTTCCCGATGGGCAGTATGCGGATCTGTTTTCTCCGGTGGGTCGGCCGTCGTTGCCGGCGACCCGGATGGCGGCGGTGTTGACGTTGCAGGCCCTGCATGAGTTGTCGGATCGGGAGTGCGCCGAGGCGGTCCGCTGTGATCTGCGGTGGAAGGTGGCGTGCGGGTTGTCGCTGCTGGATGAGGGGTTTGACCCGTCGACGTTGGTGTACTGGTGGCGGCGGATCGCGGACTCGGTGCGGCCGCATCGGGTCAACGACGCGGTCCGGCAGGTGATCGAGGCGACTGGGGTGTTGGGTGGTCGGCGGCGGCGGGCGGTGGACTCCACGATCCTTGATGATGCGGTGGCCACCCAGGACACGATCACCCAGTTGATCGCCGCGATCCGCCGGGTGGGCAGGCAGGTGCCCGGTGCGGCGGCGGTGATCGCGGCCCAGTGTTGCGGGCACGACTACAGCGGTCCGGGCAAGCCGCGGATTGATTGGACGGACCCGGAGGCGAAGAACGCGCTGGTCTCCGCGCTGGTCACCGACGCGAACGCGGTCCTCGCGGCACTGACCGAGACCGGAACTGAGACCGATACCGAGACCGATGAGGTGGCTGCGGCTGCGTTGGCGTTGTTGGCGCTGGTCGCCGGGCAGGATGTGGAACCGGCGCCGGGTTCGGATGGGCGGGATGGGCGGTGGCGGATCGCGCGCAAGGTCGCTCCGGACCGGGTGATCTCTACCGTGGATCCCCAGGCCCGGCACACCCGCAAGTCCCAGCGCAGCCGCCGTGACGGTTACCGGGCGCATCTGGTGGCCGAGCCCGGGACCGGGCTGATCACCGACGAGGCCTTGACCATGGCCGCCGGGCCGGACAACGCCGACCCGGCGCTCGCGCAGCAGTTCCTGGCCCCCACCGAGCAGGCCCCCACCGAGCAGGGCCAGGACGAGCAGGGCCAGGACGAGCAGGGCGTGGTGGCTGTCAGTGATGGATCCGGTGACGCAGGGCTTGCTGCGACTTCTGCCGAGGCCGACACGAGCGACGCCGACACGAGCGACGCGGCCGGCGGGAGCGGGGGCCAGGAGCAGGGTATGACCTGGTACGGGGACTCGGCCTACGGCACTGGGGAGCTGCGCGACGCGATCGAGCGGGCCGGGGACCGCGCGGTGATCAAGCCCAAGCCGGTGGCGCCCGCGGTCGCCGGCGGGTTCACCCTCGATGACTTCACCGTCGACGAGCAGACCGCCACGATGACCTGCCCGGCCGGCTGGACCCGGCCGCTGTCCCCGGGCCGGACCGTGACCTTCGGTGCGCTGTGCCGGGACTGCCCGCTGCGCGCCCGCTGCACCACGGCCACGGCCGGGCGCTCGATCACCCTGCACGAACACGACCAGCGGTTACGCAGCGCCCGCGCCGAGTGGGCCGCGGACCCGGCGCTGCGCGAGGAGTACCGCCAGCAGCGGCCCAACGTCGAACGCACCGTCTCCCAGGTCGCCAGCCACCGTGGGCGGCGGGTCAAGCTGCGCTACCGCGGCACCGTCAAGAACAACGCCTGGCTCAAACGCCGCACCGCGGGGCTCAACCTGCGCAACCTGATCGGGCGCGGCCTCACCCGCCACACCGGAACCTGGGTCCTGGCCACCTGACCG
>JALYQB010000238.1 GCA_030856045.1 Actinomycetota bacterium | reverse complement strand
AGCTGCAGGTGGGCGCTTATCCCGACAGGAGTTGCGCGCAGCGGATCAGGCCGAGGTGGGAGTAGGCCTGCGGGTGGTTGCCCAGCGACCGCTCGGCGACCGGGTCGTACTCCTCGGACAGCAGACCGGTGGGGCCGGCGGCGTCGACGATCTGGCGGAACAGCTCCTCGGCCTCGGTGCGCTGCCCGCATGCCAGGTAGGCCTCGACCAGCCAGGATGCGCACAGGTGGAAGCCACCCTCGCCACCGGGCAGGCCGTCGTCGCGGTGGTAGCGGTAGACCGTCGACCCGGTGCGCAGTTCGGCCTCGATCGCGATCACCGTGGCGGCGAACCGATCGTCCGCAGGGTCGATCAGGCCGGTCAGGCCGATGTGCAGCGACGCGGCGTCCAGATCCGTGCCGTCGTAGGCCGCGGTGAACGCCTCGGTATCGTCGTTCCAGCCGTGCGACAGCACGTCCTGCGCGATCTCGCCGCGCAGCGCTTCCCAGTCCGCGCCGGGCGAGCGGCCGTGCGCAGCAGCCAGCGCCACAGCGCGGTCCACGGTGACCCAGCACATGACCTTGGAGTAGACGTGGTGCCGGGGCGCGCCGCGGATCTCCCAGATGCCGTGGTCGGGCTCGTGCCAGCGGCGCGCCACCGCCTGCACCATGGCGTGCACCAGTTCCCAGTCGTGGTCGGTGAGTGATCCGCGGGCGTCGGACAGTGCGCTGATCAGGTCGACCACCGGGCCGAAGACGTCGAGCTGCACCTGCTGGTTCGCCGCGTTCGACACGCGCACCGGCCGCGAGCCGGCGTACCCGGGCAGCGTGTCGATCACTGCCTCCGGCCCGAGCGACGTGCCCTGCAACGTGTAGAGCGGGTGCAACCGCTCCGGGCCGCCCGCCATCTGTTCGATCACGCCGTGCAGCCAGGTCAGGAAGCCCTCGGCCTCGGCGGTGGAGCCCACCGAAACCAGCGCCTGCGCGGTGAGCGCGGCGTCGCGCAGCCAGCAGAACCGGTAGTCCCAGTTGCGCACCCCGCCGATCTCCTCGGGCAGCGAGGTGGTGGCGGCGGCCATGATCGCGCCGGTGCCGCTGTGGCACAGCCCGCGCAGGGTGAGCGCGGAGCGGACGACCAGGTCCCGCTCGACGGGCGGCAGCGTCAGGCCGTCAACCCAGTCGCTCCACCAGACCGCCGCGCGGCGCCGCCGCTCGGACTCCTGCACCGGCGACGCCCCGAGGTCGTCGCTGCCGCAGCGCAGCTCGAGCACGACGTCGGTCCCGTTCGGCTCGATCACCGCGTGCGCGGTCGAGTGCCAGCCGTCGCTGGTGATCTCCCAGGTGACGCCGGGGGAGCGAAGGACCACCGGGTCGGAGATTCCCAGCACCCGCAGTCCCTCACGCTCGGCCTCCAGTTGCACCGGCACCTGGCCGAACTCCGGTCGTGGCGCGAACTCCACCACCGCCCGGGTGTTGCCGGCGACGGTGCGGATGAGGTCCGTTCGGGCCACCTCGTCGAGGTGCACCAGGTAGTCGGTGACCAGCAGCCGTGACCACCGTGTCTCCACTGTCATGGTGCCGGGAACGTAGCGTTGGCCCAGCGGCAATCCGTTGCGTTCGGGCTTGATCGAGAAGTATCCGGCGGACGGCCCGCCGAGCAGATCCGCGAACATCGCACCCGAGTCCGGTTGCGGGTGACACATCCAGGTGAGCCGGGCGTCCGGGGTGAGCAGCGCGACGGCGCGCCCGTTGGCCAGCATGCTGTGGCGCTCGATCGGCACCGCCGCCTCGCCGTGCAGCCACGTCCGCCGCTCCTCGACGAGGAATGCCAGCACGAGCGAGATGTCCTCGGTCGAGTCCACCCGATACCCCGCGACGGTGTCGCCCGGTCCGACCTTCACCCCCATGTCAGGGCCGGTGAGCCGGGTGAACGCCTTCTCGTCGGTGACGTCGTCGCCGAGGAACACCGCGGCACTCGCCCCCACCTCGTGGCGCAGCACGTCGAGCGCGTGGCCCTTGTCCGTCTGCACCACGGCGAGCTCGACGACGGCCTTGCCCGCAGTCACCTGCACGCCGTCCCAGGTCGCCGGGCCGGCCAGCACCTGCTGCACCACGCGCTCGCCGACATCATGAGCGGCCCGCCGGACGTGCACCGCGATGCTCGCCGGCTTCTCCTCCAGCCCGACCCCGGGGACGCCGTCGACCATCCGGGCGAGCTCGGCGAGCACGCGTTCCCGCAGCTCCCGCGCCACGGGGTCCATCGCGTGCACGAACCCGACGTCGAACTCCGAGCCGTGGCTGCCCACCAGGTGCACCTCGGACGGGAGCCGGGACAGCGTCGCGAGGTCCCGCAGCGCCCGCCCCGAGATCACCGCGACGGTGGTGGCGTTCAGCGAGGCCAGCGCGCGCACCGCCGTCACCGACTCCGGGCGCGGGCGCGCCGCGTCCGGGTCCTCGACGATCGGCGCGAGGGTGCCGTCGTAGTCGCAGGCCACAAGGAGGCGAGGGGTGCGTGCCAGCTGTACCAACGCGCGACGCAGCTCGACGGGGAGTGCGTCGGCGGTCATGTTGCCGCCTCCGCGGAGGGGAGTGCGTCGGCGGTCACGCGGTCCTCCGTGGTGAGAGTGCTCCACCACTGTGGTGGAGGGCGCGAGCATAGGAGACGCCAACGCCGACCCGGCCGATCCGGTCCCGCGTGGCGCACGTCACGCCGGGCGGCATTCTGCCGCCTCCGCGGGGAGGGGTACGTCAGCGGGTCCTCACGCTGCGTCGAGCGTCACGTCGACATGGCGTCACGCTGTGCCGAGCGCCTCCAGGAACGACCGCGCCCACCGCTCGACGTCGTAGACCATCACCTGCCTGCGCATCGCACGCATCCGCGCCCGGCCCTCCTCCTTGTCCTGGGTCATCGCCTCGATCAGGGCATTCTTCACGCCGTCGAGGTCGTGCGGGTTGACGAGGTAGGCCTGGGTCAGCTCGGCGGCGGCACCCGCGAACTCCGAGAGCACGAGCGCGCCGCCGAGGTCGTGCCGGCAGGCGACGTACTCCTTGGCCACGAGGTTCATGCCGTCCCGCACGGGCGTCACGACCATGACGTCGGCCGCCGCGAAGAACGCCGCGAGCTCCTCGCGTGGAACCGATTTGTGCAGGTAGTGCACCACGGGGTGCCCCACGCGGCCGTACTCGCCGTTGATCCGGCTGACCAGCTGCTCGATGGCCTTCCGCATCCGCTGGTAGTGCTCGACGCGCTCACGGCTCGGGGTCGCCAGCTGCACCATCACGACGTCGTCGGTGGTGATCCGCTGCTCGGCGTACAGCTCACGCATCGCGTGCAGCCGGACGTCGATGCCCTTGGTGTAGTCGAGCCGGTCGACGCCGAGGACGATGGTCTCGGGGTTGCCCAGCGAGTCGCGGATCTCGGCGGCACGCTTGCGGGTCCGATCGTTGCGGGCGCTCGCGTCGAGCCCGCGGGAGTCGATGGAGATGGGGAACGCGCCCACGCGGACGGAGCGCTCGCCGACCTCGACGATCCCGGGGCGTGCGCGGATCCCCACCGCGCCCTTCGAGACCGACATGCCCGCGAGCCGCCGCGCGAGGTAGAGGAAGTTCTGCGCCCCGCCTGGAAGGTGGAAGCCGATCAGGTCCGCGCCGAGGAGACCGCGGACGATCTCCGTGCGCCACGGGAGCTGCATGAACAGCTCGGTGGGCGGAAACGGGATGTGAAGGAAGAAGCCGATCTTCAGGTCAGGGCGCCGCTCACGGAGCAGCCGGGGGACCAGCTGGAGCTGGTAGTCCTGGACCCACACCGTCGCGCCCTGGCCTGCGACCTTGGCCGCAGCGGCCGCGAACCGTTCGTTGACCTCGACGTAGGTCTCCCACCAGGTGCGGTCGAACTCCGGCGTCGCGACGACGTCGTGGTAGAGCGGCCAGAGGGTGGCGTTGGAGAACCCCTCGTAGTACTCGGTGACGTCGGCCGCAGACAGTGTCACCGGATGCAGCGTGAGGTCGTCGTCGGCGAACGGCTCGATCTCGGCATCCGCCACCCCGGGCCATCCCACCCACGCGCCGCGGCGCGCCCGCAGCCATGGCTCGAGCGCGGTGACGAGGCCACCGGCGCTGGACTTCCACCGTTGTGTACCGTCGGCCGACTGCTCCAGGTCGACGGGCAGGCGGTTGGCGACCACGACGAAGTCGGCCTCGGTCGACGGCGATCCGGTGCCTGCGGTCTCGACCACGCGGTGTCAGCTCCTCGGCAGGGGGTGCCCAGGAGGTTCACCCGGGTCGGGCGCGGGGTTCCCCGGAAGGGTGTCGTCCATGTCCGCGCCCAGCGGACCCATCATGCGCGGTCCGGCCAGCCGCCGCTCAAGGCGGCCGAGCCCGGATCGGACGGGCTGCGCGAGGAACTCGCCGAGCACGACGCCCGCGCCCAGGGCGACCGCGATGCTGATCGCGGTGAGCAGCCGGGAGATGCCGCCGATCTGGTCCTGCACGGTGAGCTCGAACAGCCCACGGTAGGTGGTGAGGCCGGGGAGCAGCGGCGTGATGCCGGCGACGGCCATCACCAGCGGGGGCATCCGGAGCCTGCGCGACACGACCCGCCCGGCGAAGCCGACGAGCACCGCCGCGAACCCCGAAGCCGCGGTCGCACCGAGGCCTGCGACGTTGAGCACCGCGTACGTCGTCCAGCCTGCCGCTCCGGCGAACGCCGCTCCGAGGAGTGCCCGGGGCGGGGCGTAACTCGCGAGGGCGAAGAACCCCCCGGTCGAGGCGGCCGCGATCACGGTGACGGGGAGCTCCCGGAGCTGCGGCAGCGGATAATCCGGCGGGGTGAGGTTGACGCCCAGCCCGTCACCGGCCTGCAACAGCAGCACCACGCCGGCGACCAGCCCGCCGGTCATCAGCGTCACCTCGAACGCCCGGCCGGCTGCGGTGACGTAGAAGCCGGTGATCGCGTCCTGGACGGTGCCGACCAGCGACAACCCGGACAGCAGCACCGTCAGCCCGGCGGCCAGCACGAACGCCGGACTCAACTGGGACGGGAGCAGGCCGCTCGCGTCGAGGCCCACCGAGGCGGCGGTGACGGTGGCCGCGCCGACGATCTGCTGGAAGAAGAACGGCAGCGCACGCCGGTTGAGCACCCGGCCGAGCCGGTCGACGAGCGCGGTGACACCGCCGGCGATCAGGGCGAGCCGGAAGTCCCCGCCGATCAGGATGGCGAGGGAAGCGGCCATCGACGCCCATGCGATGGTGGCGAGCCAACGGGGGTAGGTGCGGTCCCCGGACACGATCGCGTCGAGCTCGGTGTATGCCTCGGTGGCGGTCACCTGGCCGCGCACGATGCGGGTGACGAGGTCGTCGACGCCCGCGAGGCGGGTGTAGTCCAGTGCGCGGAAGCGGACGACCCGGGTGGTGGTGACGGGCAGCGCCTCGGTGCCACGCCGGCACCCCACCGTGATCGACGTGAAGATCACGTCCACCTCACAGTGCGGCAGGCCGTAGGCGTTGGTGACCGCGAGGATCGTGGCGGTGACGTCGGCGGCTCCCACGCCGCCGGCGAGCTCGAGCTCGCCGATGCGCAGGGCCAGGTCGAGCACCAGGTTGACGGTGCCGTCGTCGATGACCGCGGGGCCGTACACGACCGGCTCCGCCGCCGGCAGCGAGACGGCGCTCGTGGTCCAGGAGTTGACCGCTCCGCTGGGTGCCGGCTGCACCGGCGGCTGCTTCGTCCGCATACCCCGCACCGCCCCTGGATACCACGATCGGCAGGTGCTGTGCCGGGTCGGTGGCGCAGCGCACGACGTGCGGTCGCGGCGCCGCCTGAGCTACTACGATGACGCGCACGCCGACGTAGCTCAACTGGCAGAGCGCCCGCCTTGTAAGCGGAAGGTTCGGGGTTCGAGTCCCCGCGTCGGCTCCACCCTGACCAGGCGTTTCGGTTGACCTGCCGTTTGGTCGGTTGATCAGTGTCCCTGGCGGTGTCCTGAGTACACTCCGTCCGTGGCCAAGAGCAGCGCGCGGGTGCGGCAGCGAGGAAGCATCCGCAAGCGCGGCAACTCCTATCAGGTGCGCGTCTCTGCGGGCGTCGACCCGCTGACTGGGCGGGAGCTGCGGCTGGTCGAATCGCAGCCGACGAGGCGACCGCGAAGCGGATCTTGAACCGTCTGCTGGCGAAGGTTGAGGACCAGGACCACGCCCGGACACGGGCGACGCTGGGCGCGGCACTCGATTCGTGGCTGCGGGTGCACGAGGTCGAGGCGAACACCCGGCAGGGGTACGAAGCCTACGCCCGCAAGCACATCAAGCCGGCGCTCGGCCAGGTGCCCGTCGGCAAGGTCATGCCAAGATGTTGGAAGACTTTTAGCTGAGCTGCGATGGTGCCGATCCCGCCGTGGTGCAGAGATACCGCCATGTCAGGAATACGGCCACCACCCCGACGGTGACGACCGCGGCCAGGGTCCTGCTTTGCAGACGGCTCGTGTCCCCGCTAGGTCGTCGCACCCGGGTCTGAGTGATTCCGCAGTGCTACCAGCGACGATGGGCAGAACGCTGGGGCGGCGGTCGACCACCTCTTTGTCGACGGCGGTGGAGATGGTCGGCGGCTGGGATGCTGTGCTTCATGGTGCGGCCACGGCGGGTGTTCTTGAGTCATACCTCAGAGTTGCGGCGGTTGCCGGCGGGCCGATCATTCGTGGCTGCGGCGGAGGGTGCGGTGTCGCGGGCTGGGGATGCCATCAGTGACATGGCGTACTTTACCGCCCGGAACCTCAAGCCCGCGCAGGTGTGTCGTGAGGCGGTGCAGGGCGCCGACGTGTATGTGGCCATCATCGGGTTCCGGTATGGATCCCCGGTCCGGGATCAGCCGGAGCTGTCCTACACGGAGCTGGAGTTCGAGGCCACCGGCGAAGCGGGTCTACCGCGGCTGGTGTTCCTGCTTGGCGACGACACGGAGGGCCCGGAGGATCTGGTCAGGGATGTCGAACACGGCCACCGACAGGCCGCGTTTCGATCCCGGCTGAACGAAAGCGAGCTGACCATCGCGAGGGTCAGCACCTCGGAGGGGTTGAGCGAGGCACTATTTCAGGCTTTGGCCGAGCTGCCTCGGGCCGAACGGGTGTGGAACGTGCCCGCCCGCAGCCCGATGTTCACCGGACGCGATGAGCTGATCACCGCGTTGCATGCAGCGCTGGGACGAGAGCGCTCAACGGTGGTGGTGCAAGCCCTGCACGGGATGGGCGGGATCGGCAAGACCGCCTTGGCCATCGAGTACGCCCACCGCAACGGGACCGAGTACGACGTGGTGTGGTGGGTCCCGGCGGAGCAACCGGCACTGGTGGCCGACCGACTGGCCGAGCTGGCCTACACCCTGGGCCTAGCGACCGTCACCGACCCGACGACGGCGGCGGTGGCCCGGTTGCTGGGGACGCTGTGGGAACGGGACCGGTGGCTGCTGATCTTCGACAACGCCGAGGAACCCGCGGCGCTGGCCGGGTATCTACCCGGGGGTGGTGGGCAGGTGGTGATCACCTCCCGTAACCCCGGCTGGCACGAGCTGGCCACCCCAGTGGGCGTGGACGTGTTCGACCGGAATGAATCGATCACACTGCTGCGCAAACGCGTCCCCCATCTGACCGAGGGCGAGGCGGAGCGAATCGCGGAAGCCCTGGGGGATCTGCCTCTAGCCCTGGCCCAGGCCGGAGCGCACCTGGCCGACACCGCCACTGGTGTTGATGCTTACCTCACCCTGCTCGCCGAGCGAACCACGGACCTATTAGCCCAGGACGCGCCCGCGACATGCCCTGTCTCGCTGGCCGCCAGCGTCCAAATCGCCCTCGACCGACTCACCGCCCAGTCTCCAGCCGCACTGCAGCTGCTCACCCTAGCCGCCTACCTGGCACCGGAGCCAATCCCGCTGACCCTGTTCACCACCCACCCCACCCACCTGCCCGCACAGTTGCGGACCGCGGCTGCGGATCCGCTGACCTTCGCCGCGCTGACCCGGCTGCTGGGTCAGCACGGGCTGGCCCGCATCGAGCCGGACACTCTGCAGCTGCACCGGCTGCTCGCCACCATCCTGCGCACCCAACTCCACCAGCCCGACCTGTCCGCCCGCACCGTCGGGCTGCTGCGCGTCGCGGTCCCGGACGACCCGTGGAACAACCCACAGGTTTGGCCGGCCTGGCGCCAGCTCCTTCCACACGTCCTGATCGCCACCGACCCCCACCGCACCCTCGACACCGTCGAACAGGACGTGGCCTGGCTGCTCGACCGCACCGCCACGTATCTGCAGACCCGGGGGGAACCCGCCCCCGCCTGGCCGCTGTTCGAACGCGCCCTGGACCTGCGCCGCTCCACGCTGGGTGATGACCACGCCGACACCCTGGAGTCGCTCAACAACCTCGCCCTCGACCTGTGGGCACTGGGGCATTACGAGCAGGCGCGCCAGCTCGCCGAGGACGCCCTCACCCGCCGCCGCCGGGTCCTGGGCGACGACCACCCCGACACCCTGGAATCGGCCCACGACCTCGTCTGCCCCCTGTGGGCACTGGGGCATTACGAGCAGGCGCGCCAGCTCGCCGAGGACACCCTCACCCGCCGCCGCCGGGTCCTGGGCGACGACCACTCCGACACCCTGCTCTCGGCCAGTAACCTCGCCGTCGCCCTGTGGGCACTGGGGCATTACGGACAGGCGCGCCAGCTCAACGAGGACACCCTCACCCGCCGCCGCCGGGTCCTGGGCGACGACCACCCCGACACCCTGCACTCGGCCAGTAACCTCGCCGTTGATCTGCGGGAGCTGGAGCATTACGAACAGGCCCGCCAGCTCGCCGAGGACACCCTCACCCGCTCCCGTCAGGTCCTCGGTGCCGATCACGCCGACACCCTGCGCTCGGCCAGTAACCTCGCCGCCGCCCTGCGGGAGCTGGGGCAGCACGAGCTGGCTCGCCAGCTCGCCGAGGACACCCTCACCCGCCGCCGCCAGGTCCTGGGCGAAAATCACCCCCAAACTCTGGACTCGGCCTACGACCTCGCCGCCGCCCTGCGGGAGCTGGGGCAGCACGAGCTGGCTCGCCAGCTCGCCGAGGACACCCTCACCCGCCGCCGCCAGGTCCTGGGCGAAAATCATCCCGACACTCTGGAATCGGCCCACAACCTCGCCGCTATCCTGGCGGGTCTGGGTGAGCACGACCAGGCCCGCTAGAGGGGAGGTGTGTACCACGCCGTTAACGGAGTCTCATGGGTATGTTCGGGTTGTGACTCCAGCCGCTTAAGGGCGTTACGACTGCAGGTCCCGTAAGTCGGTTCTTCGTCGGCAAATCACTGACGTCGGTGGTATTCAGCCGAGCAGTTGCCGACGATGCCTCCATGCGAGGTGGAGGGCGAGAGCTGCAGATCTGGTCGTGATCAGTCCACGCCCAACAGTCGGAAGCACAGCCGGTTCTCCAGGAGTGTCGGAGATGCAAGATCGAGTACGCCGGGCGGCTGCTGGACACCCGTCACTGCCTGGGCGAGCCGCTCAACACCGAGCAGCACGCCGCGCACACCCTCGCCGTCCTGGCCTACGGCACCGCGCTCACCGAGCGGGCGCAGTCCGGCCGGTGGATCTACGTCTGCGAGGCTCTCGCCACGGGCACCCCCGCTGCGCAGGTCGCCGTCGCAATGGACGTCCACGAGGACGACCTGCTGGTTGGGCTGGTGCTGTGGGCCGGCAACCAGCGCCGGTTCGGGCACATCACCGACGAGCAGCACGCGGCGGTGATGGAGCTCGTGGCAGGCCGGGGCGTTGCCCAGTGGTTCGCGAAGCGCGACGAGAACCTGCAGTGAGCGCCACGGCCGCCACGCCGCAGGTGCGATGGGTGGTGGCACCGGCTGGTGGTAGCTGACGACCAGGGTGAGGACGCTGCACTGCTGAGCGGGGTGGCCGCACCATCGCGTCCGCGGAGCCGACGATCCGCACACGTCAACCCCACCGCGTGGCCACCCGCGATTCGGCAGCAGCTGGTGACGCTGAAGGTCGTAGCCAGTTGCCCTGACCGCGGCCACCCGCGCGTTCGACGCGCGTGCCGAGCGCCTTGATCCCGCACTCGCCACTACGGCCCTGGCCCAGGCCATAGACTGCTCGAGCGGGGGAACGTAGGGACGGAGGGGTGAGGCGATGGTGACCGCATCGTGGCCGGACCACCTGCTCACCCTCGACGAGTGGGGTGCGCTGCCCGAGGACACGTCGCGTCAATACGAGCTGGTCGAGGGCGTCATGCTGGTGGTTCCCCGGCCGGCCCCGATGCACCAGCGGGTGATGGTGCGCCTCACCTCCCAGCTCGACGCGCAGCTACCCGACGAGCTGACCGCGGTGGCCGACATCGAGGTCGTGATCGACACCCGCTACCCTGCGACGGTGCGGGCTCCCGACGTGGTGGTCATCCGGACCAGCCGCGTAGAGCAGAACCCAGCTCGGTTCGAGGCCGCGGATGTGCTGGTCGCGGTCGAGATCGTCTCGCCCGGCACCGGCCGGACCGACCGGGT
>JALYQB010000219.1 GCA_030856045.1 Actinomycetota bacterium | reverse complement strand
TCGACGCCGTGTGCGCTGCGCTGTCGTCGGTGTGGACGGCCGTGCTGCAGGCGGCGCTCGACGCGGCGCTGCGGGCGGAGACCACCCGCCGCGGCGCGGAGCAGGCCCGAATCGCGGTGATCGGGATGGGCCGCCTCGGCGGTGCGGAGCTCGGGTACGGCTCGGACGCGGACGTGCTGTTCGTGTGTGAGGCCGCGGCGGGCGCCGACGAGACCGAGGCGGTGCAGTTCGCGACGTCGGTGGCCGAGGCGGTGGGCAAACTGCTGGGCTCGCCGAGCCAGGATCCGCCGCTGGTGGTGGACGCGGGGCTGCGGCCGGAGGGCAAGTCCGGGCCGCTGGTCCGCACGCTGGGCTCCTACCGCAGGTACTACGAGCAGTGGAGCCAGACATGGGAGGCGCAGGCGCTGCTGCGCGCCGCACCCGTCGCGGGCGACGAGGACCTCGGGGTGGGGTTCGTCGAGGCGATCGACCCGGTGCGCTACCCGGCGGACGGGCTGAGCGCCGAGGACGCCACGGAGATCCGCCGTATGAAGGCACGGGTGGACAACGAGCGCCTGCCCCGCGACGCGGACCGCACCACCCACACCAAGCTCGGCCGCGGTGGCCTGGCGGACGTCGAGTGGACCGCGCAGCTGATCCAGCTGCAGCATGCCGGGGCGGTGCCCGCGCTGCGCACCACGTCCACCGCGGGGGCGCTGCACGCGGCCGCCGACGCGGACCTGCTCGACCGGGCCGACGTCGAGGCGCTCGACGCGGGGTGGCGGCTAGCGACCCGGGTGCGCAACGCGCTGACCCTGGTGCGCGGCAAGCCCACCGACCAGCTGCCCACGTCGGGCCGGGAGCTGGTGGCGGTCGCGAGCGTGCTCGGCCACCCGCAGACCGACCCCGGCGAGGTGGTGGACGAGTACCGCAGGGTCACCCGCCGCGCCCGGGCCGTGGTGGAGCGCTCCTTCGGTGGGTGAGGCGGGGCAGGCCGGCGAGCAGGCCGCGCTGCGGGATGCCGCGGATCGGCTCCGGCGCGGCGCCCTCCTCGTCGAGGACGTCGTTCGCGGCGAGCACGCCGGACATCGACGCGCGCTCCATCAGCCCCGCCAGGTAGGGCAGCGACACGAAGTCCCCGGCGACGCGGACGCCGCGGGCGTCGGTGCGCACCCCTGGCCGGGTGCCGGCGCTGCCCGGGGGGAACGCGGGCGCGGTCGCCTCGAACCGCTGTTCGCGGTGCAGCACCCGGACGTCGACGGTCTCCGGCCACAGCGCCCCGAGTTCGGCGGACATCCGGGCGGTCGCGGTGTCGGCGTCCGGGGCGGTGCACGCATACGAGTGCAGCTCCACCACCGATCCGCCGGTACGCGCCGCCCATGCCGCGGACGGGCGCTCCAGCCGCGAGTACACGCTGATCGAGTCGAGCGTCGACTCGCGGGTCACCGCGCTGAACGGAGCCCGCGAGGCGGCGACGTCGCGGTCCAGCCACAGCCGCGTGACGGCGAACGGGGGAGCGGTCCGCAGCGCCGCGGCCTGGCCGGCGAGCCGGGGCGCCAGTGCCGCGGCGGCGGGGGACGCTGCCAGCAGGCTCCGCAGCCCGGTCGGGTCGAGCGCCAGCACGACGTGCCTGCTGACCAGCGCGTCACCGCCCAGTTCCACCCGCCAGCCGTGGTCCGCGGTCGGGACGAGCCGCGACGCCCGCGCACCAGTGCGGATCACAGCCCCGTTGCGCTCCAGCGCCGCGGCCAGGGGATCCCACACCGCCGTGCGGTGATCGGTGTCCGGCACGTCGAAGCCGATGCCCTCGGGGTTGCCCAGGAAGTAGTAGTGGAACATCGCGACGAGCTCCGCCGCCGACATGCCGCCCTGGTCGTTGAAGAACGACCGCGCGAACGCCTCGAACAGCATCCCCTGTGCGCGGTCGGACATGCCGAGCTTGGCGAGGAAGTCGCCTGCCGAGACGTGGTCGAGCGTGGCGGTGGTCTCGTCACGGTCGTAGGCCAGCAGTTGCCGCCCGACGTCCGGGTCGGCCGACGCGACGTCGCGCAGGCCGAGGCTCGGCGAGCGGACGAGCAGCGCCAGCAGGTTCAGCGGCGGCGCCGACGGCAGCCCGGTGAGGTCCTCCGCGGGCCATTGCCGCGAGATCACCGGGTAGCCGTCGACGGGGCGCAGGAAACGCAGGTCCGGCTCCGCGCGGCGCAGCACGTCGCGCCAGGTGTAATAGTGCCGGAAGAACGCGTGGAACCCGTGTTCGACGTTCTGCGTGGTGCCGTCGGGCAGCGTCACGGGCCAGGCGCCGAGCCGCCCGCCGAGCGTGTCGGCGGCCTCGAGCAAAGTCACCCGCACGCCCCGCTCGGCCAGCACGACGGCCGCCGAGATACCGGCGACGCCCGCGCCCACCACCACGGCGTCGGCCTCACCGGGGATCGTCCGGGGGCGGCTCGCGTCCGGCGCGACGAGCACCCGCGGACGCATCCGCAGCGGCGCAGCGCGGCTCGACAGCGCGTTCCCCATGCCCGACCTCTTCCCCGGCTCCGTCGACCGACCGCGATCACCGTAGAGGTTCGCGCGGCGGCGGACCGGGTAGACCTCCGGGCGACCGGCCCGGGACAGGCGACGCGGAGGTGCGGATCACATGAAGGCCCTGACATGGCACGGGCGCAGGGACGTTCGGGTGGAGGAAGTCCCGGACCCGAAGATCGAGGTGCCGACGGACGCGGTCATCCGGGTGACGACGACGGCGATCTGCGGGTCGGACCTGCACCTGTACGAGGTGCTCGGTCCCTTCCTCAGCGAAGGCGACATCCTGGGGCACGAGCCGATGGGCATCGTCGAGGAGGTCGGGGCCGAGGTCAGCCACATCAAGGCCGGGGACCGCGTCGTCATCCCATTCAACATCTCCTGCGGTCATTGCTGGATGTGCGAGCGCACGCTCTTCGCCCAGTGTGAGACCACCCAGAACCGCGAGCAGGGCATGGGCGCGTCGCTGTTCGGCTACACGAAGCTCTACGGCCAGGTCGCGGGCGGGCAGGCCGAGTACCTGCGGGTGCCCCAGGCCCAGTTCGGCCCGATCCCGGTCCCCGAGGGCCCGCCGGACGAGCGGTTCGTCTACCTGTCCGACGTGCTGCCCACCGCATGGCAGGCCGTGGCGTTCGCCGACGTGCCCGACGGCGGCAGCGTGGTGGTGTTCGGTCTCGGACCCATCGGTCAGATGTCCGCCCGGATCGCACGGCACCGCGGCTATCGCGCCATCGGCGTCGACCTGGTTCCCGAGCGCCTCGAGATGGCCCGCCGCCACGGCGTCGAGGTGCTCGACGTCCGCGAGCACGACGACATCGGTGCCGCACTGCGCGACATCACCGACGGCCGCGGGCCGGACTCCGCGATCGACGCGGTGGGCATGGAGGCGCACGGCTCGCCCGGCGCCGAGTTCGCACAGAAACTGGTGGGCCTGCTGCCCGACGCCGTGGCCGCGCCGTTGATGCGCAACGCCGCAGTCGATCGTCTCGCTGTGATCAACTCGTGCATCGACGCGGTACGTCGCGGCGGGACCATCTCGCTGTCCGGCGTGTACGGCGGCGCGGCGGACCCGATGCCGCTGCTCCAGATGTTCGACAAGGGCATCAAGCTCACGATGGGCCAGGCACACGTGAAGCGGTGGATCGACGACGTGCTCCCGCTCGTCCTCGACGACGCGGACCCACTGGGCGTCGGTGACCTCGCGACCCACCGGATGCCGCTGTCCGACGCGGCGCACGGCTACGAGATCTTCCAGCAGAAGCGGGATGGGGCGATCAAGGTCCTGCTCTCGCCCTGAGCGACGCTGCCCGGCTGGTCTCCGGTCAAGCCCGCTGCCCGGTACTTCCGGGTCGCGCTCCTAAGCTCCGTGCATGGCGAGGTACTTCGATGTGCACCCGGTCAATCCGCAACGGCGCGCGATCCTGCAGCTCGCCGAACTCGTCCGTGCCGGTGGCCTGATCGCCTATCCGACGGATTCCTGCTTCGCCCTCGGGTGCCGGCTGGGCAACACGGACGGGCTCGACCGGATCCGAGAGATCCGCGGCCTCGACGGCGGACACCACTTCACGCTCGTGTGCAAGGACTTCGCCCAGCTCGGCCAGTTCGTGCAGCTCAGCAACACCGCGTTTCGCATGATCAAGGCGTCGACGCCCGGGAGCTACACCTTCATCCTGCCGGCGACGAAGGACGTGCCCCGCAGGTTCGCGCACCCGAAGAAGCGAACCGTCGGTGTGCGGATCCCCCAGCACGCCGTCGTGCACGACCTGCTCACCGAGCTCGGTGAGCCGCTCCTGTCGAGCACGTTGCTGCTGCCCGACCAGACCGAGCCGATGACCCAGGGCTGGGAGATCAAGGAGCGGCTCGATTCCGTGGTGGATGCCGTGGTCGACTCCGGGGACTGTGGCACCGAGCCGACGACGGTGATCGACTTCTCGCAGCCGGAGCCCGAGATCCTGCGCCGTGGAGCTGGCGACACCGCTCGGTTCGAGTAGCCGGGTGATCAACGCCCGCAGTGGTCGTCGGGTACGGCGGCGACGGGCAGGGCGCAGCAGCTCTGGCCACGCCACGCCGCACGGCCCTCCTTGACGGCGAGGGCGGCGATGACCAGGCCGGCGGCCGGATCTGCCCATGACCAGCCGAGCGCCGCGTTGAGCACGAGACCGAGCAGCAGCACCCCGGAGAGGTAGGTGCACAGCAGGGTCTGCTTGGAGTCGGCCACGGCGCTGGTCGAGCCCAGCTCGCGACCGGCGCGGCGCTGGGCGTAGGACAGGAACGGCATCACGGCCAGGGACACCGCGGCGAGCACGATGCCGACCGGGGAGGGGTCGGCCGGCGCGCCGCCGGCCAGCGCGCGGATCGACTCGACGGTGATGTAGGCGGCGAGGGCGAAGAACGCGCAGGCGATGACCCGCAGCGCCACCCGCTCGCGCGCTTCGGGTTCGTTCCCGGCGAACTGCCAGGCCACCGCCGCCGCGGACGACACCTCGATGACCGAGTCCAGCCCGAACCCGATCAGCGCCGTGGACGATGCGAGCGTCCCGGCAGTGATCGCCACGGCGGCTTCGACCACGTTGTAGGTGATGGTGGCCGCGACCAGCAGCCGCACCCGGCGGCGCAGCACCGCGGCCCGCGCGCCGGAGGGTGTGAAGGCCGGTGCGCTCATGTCGCCACGTCCACCGCGCACGGGCCCACGACGGCCGCCCCGGGAGGCTCATCGGTGCACGGCCGGCCGGTGTCCACTGCCAGGGCCACGTCGACCAGCTCGCCCAGGGCGCGGGCCAGGTGCCGGTCGGCCAGCTCGTAGCGCATCTGCCGGCCCTCGGGTGTGCCCACCACCAGACCGCAACCCCGCAGGCACGTCAGGTGGTTGGACACGTTCGAGCGGGTCAGCCCCAGCCGTTCGGCCAGCCGCGCTGGGTAGCCCGACCCGTCCAGCAGTGCGAACAGGATCCGGCACCGTGTCGGGTCGGCCAAGGCCCGGCCGATCCGGGCGATCGCCGCGACTCTCGTCTCAACTGTCAGCATTCGCTGAACTGTACAGCGCATGCTGATATCGCGATATGTCTCGAATCGAGAAACCGCAAGGCGGTCGCTGATGCGGCCGACGAGCTTCGTGCCGGTTCAGATCGGCGAGACCTCGAAGCTAGGCCATTCGGAAGAAGATCATCGGGTTGGCCGGGCTCACCCGCACCGGCTCGCCGAGCCCGAGGGCATCCTTGACCGCGCTCAGCTCACGCTGCACGCGCGGAGCACGGCGCCGCGCGGCGGTGAAGAACGGGATGCGCTGCTCGTCGAGCCACCGCAGCACCACCGAACCCTCGCTGAACGGCTTCGCGCGTCGGCGGTGGAACACGTCGTGCACGCTGACCGGGACCCCGGCGCGGAGCTCGGGCAGCAGGTGCGCGACATACCACCGCGCGAACCGCCGCCCGTGGTCGGCGTCGATGAACAGGTAGTCGGCGC
>JALYQB010000185.1 GCA_030856045.1 Actinomycetota bacterium | reverse complement strand
GCAAGGGCGACCTGCTGGCCACCGTGACCGGGCACGCCGAGGCGCTCCGGCTGACCGGCACCGTCATGCAGTACTACCGGGAGAACGCGCGCTGGCTGGAGCGCACGTACGACTTCGTGCCCCGCGTTGGGCTCGAGGAGCTGAAGGCGCTGTTGGTCGAGGACCGCGACGGGATCGTCGCCGGGCTCGACGAGCGGATGCAGGAGTCGGTCGACTCCTGCCGCGACCCGTGGCTGGAGGGCCGGGGGCCGGTGACGCGCGGTCAGTTCGCCGATGCGCTGCCGCTCATCCCGCTGCCCCAGGTCCCGATCCGGGACGGCACCAGCGCGTCGGCCCGCAGCGGTCCGGCGGCCGGCGGACCGTTCGCCAGCGGTACCGGGACGGCGGACCGGGCGGGGGCGCAGGCATGACCGCGGCGGAGGTGACGAGCCACCGCCTGGGGCCGGTCGACTCGGTGCCGCTCGGCGAGGGCCGGAGCTTCGCCGTCGTCGGGGAGCAGGTCGCGGTGTTCCGGCTCAGGGACGGGGGCCTGCGTGCGACGCAAGCCGTCTGCACGCACGCCGGCGGGCCGCTGGCCGACGGGCAAACCGACGCGGCGAAGGTGGTGTGCCCGCTGCACGGCTATGGGTTCTCCCTCGCCGACGGGGCGTGTGTGAACGGCGGGTTCACCGTCCGCGTTTTCACCGTTCGCGACGAGGCCGGGGAGCTCGTCGTCGAAGTGTGACGCCCAGGTGCCCAACCTCCTGAGGATGGCCCAGGAGTGCGGTCCGCACCACCGTCCGGTGTCCTGCGGATCGTGCTACGCCGCGGGATGGCGAGACGGACCCAGATGACCATCGAGCCGCCCCGACCGCGAAGCCCCGGTGGCCTGCCGTGTCGTGAGCCCGGCGACGAGTGCAGTGGCCGCGAACCCGCGGTGGCGGTCGTCGCGCACGTCCGCCGGCTGGCCCGGGAGACCGGCGCGTCGCATCGCTGTGCACCGGCGCGTCGACCCGGTGCCGATCTACGTCCGGGACGGCGACGTGACCACCGCAGCCGGCGTCACCAGCGCGCTCGACCTCGCGATGGCGTTCGTCGAGGAGGACAACGGCGCCGCACTTGCCCGCCAGGTCGCCCGCGGGCTGGTGACCTACCTGCAGCGGCCGGGCAACCAGGCGCAGATGAGCATGTTCGTCACCGCACCCGGCGGTTCGTCGGCCATCTCGGGCAGACACCGGCCCGTTACATGCGCGCGGCACGTACCGAGGCGGCGCCACCCCGTCGCACTACCGGGCCACCCACACGACCGCGGCCCGTCAACCGATCACCGCCAGGACGATGAACCCGACGCCCAGCGGCACGTCCAGCAGCATGCAGAACTCCGCCAGTGACCGGGGTACCACCTGGTTGCGGCGGTAGTGGACCACGTCCCACACGGCATGGCTCGCCAGCACGAGGCCGGCCAGCACCAGGCCGACGCGCGGGGCGAGGAACAGCGCGGCCACGGCGAGCCCACCGAACCGACCAGGGCGGCGGTCTGGGCGGAGAGTGCGGGGCGCGGCACTCGGCCGAGCAGGCCGGCGACGACCAGCGCGAACGCGGCGATGCCGATGCCAGCCCACCACACCAGGCCGACCAGCTCGTTCGCGACCACCACCAGGCTGCCGCCGACGATCCCCGCCCACGCGACCCATGGCCTGCCGATCGCAGCAGCGCCGAGGTAGCACAGTGCGGCCACACTGACCGTGATCGCGAGGGTCTCGCGGTCCGCGCTGGTCGCCAGGACCACGACGGCTGCCGCCAGCCCGAGCGCGCTCGGCCAGCGATGCAGGGCGGACTGCCAACGGGATACGCCGACCGGGGCGGCAGCCGACATCGGGATGCTCATACCGGCGACGGTGCTCGCCCGACGGGTGCGGCGTCGAGCCTGCCTCGGCTGGTGGTCCGGAATCCTGGGCCACCTGTCCATCCGCCCCCGCTCGGGCCGTGACCGGGGGCGCGAGAACAGGCCACGATGCGCAGGACACCGGCTCGGATCAGACGCTGGCGAACCGTCCGGCTGAGCCCTGGTAGACAGCGCACGTGACTTCTCCCCTCCCACCCGGCACCGCGACCGCCGTCGGTTCGCTGCCCAGCACCGATCCGGCGGTCAGCTGCGCTGCGCCGTCGACGGGGGTAAGGACCAGTCCTACGTGCTCGCGGTGCTCACCCCCGAGCAGCTTGCCTACGCGCTGTTCCCGATCGGCGACACGCCCAAGGCCGACGTCCGTGCCGAGGCGCAGCGACGCGGGCTGGCCGTCGCGGACAAGCCGGACAGCCACGACATCTGCTTCATCCCCTCCGGGGACACGCGGGGGTTCCTGCGCGACCGGCTCGGTGACCGGCCGGGGGACGTCGTCGACGACGCGACCGGTGAGGTGCTCGGCGGCCACGACGGTGTGCACGGCTTCACCGTCGGGTAGCGCCGCGGCCTGGGCCTCGACCGCCCCGCGGCCGACGGGCGGCCCCGGTTCGTGCTCGCGCTGGAGCCCGTCACCGGCACGGTGCGGGTG
>JALYQB010000183.1 GCA_030856045.1 Actinomycetota bacterium | reverse complement strand
GGGCCACCCGGGCGGTGACGTCGCGGACGAGCTCGACGTCGGGTGCCGGCCAGCCGTCCCGCCGGGCGAGCGTGGCCGGCATCGGCCGGAACGGCACGACGAACGGGTACACCCCGCGCTCGATCAGCCGCCCGGCTGCCGCGACCAGGTCGTCCGGGTCCTCACCCAACCCGACCAGCAGGTAGGTGGACACCCGGTTGCGGCCGAACACCCGCACCGCCTCGTCCCAGGCCGCCTCGTACTCGGCCATCGGCACCGAGCCCTTGCCCGGCATCCAGCGCCTGCGGACCTCGTCGTCCATGGACTCGACGTGGATGCCGATCGCGGTGGCCCCGGCCTCGTGCAGCTCCCGCAACACCGACAGCTCCGCCGGCGGCTCGATCTGCACCTGGACCGGCAACCCTGGCACGGCCTGCTGCACCGCGCGCACGCAGCGCACGAGGTTGCGCGCGCCGCGGTCCGGTCCGGCCGTGGTCCCGGTGGTCATCACCATCTGCTTCACGCCGTCCAGCCGGACCGCGGCCTCGGCGACCTCGGCGAGCTGGGCTGGTGTCTTCGCGGCGACCGTCGCACCCGAGCGCAGCGACTCCTCGATGGTGCAGAAGCGGCAGCGCTGCTCCTGCGCGTAGCGGATGCAGGTCTGCACGACGGTCGTGGCGAGCACGTCCGCACCGTGCAGCCTGGCGATCTGCTCGTAGGACACACCGTCCGCGGTGGCGAGGTCGTAGAACGCGGGGCGGCCGACCACCTGCAGGGACAGGCCCGTGTCCAGTTCGCCGAGGTACACCCGTCCGTCCTCGACCCGGTACGGGCTGTCCGGATTGCGGGGCAGTGCGGCGTTGGCACCGTCGACGAGCACGTGTCCGTCGTCGCTCGGCCCGGCGCCGTCCGGGCGGTGTACCGGGGCCTGCACCCGCACGCCGCGCAGGGCGATGTCGATCCGCGTGCCCAGTCGGGTGTCCACGGCCGCCCCCTCTCAGAACATGTAGGTGGAATTGATGATCGCGCCCTTGCGCGTGTAGTGGATCAATGCGTCCTGCACGTCCAGCGGGTGAGTCGGGATCACGCCCTCGATGAGGTCTTCCTCGCGAGCGCCGTGCAGGGACAGCCCGAACCGGCAGCAGTAGACCTTGCCGCCCTCCGAGATGAACGTCTTCAGCGAGTTGTTCATGTTGTGCTCACCGGGGAACGCGGACTCTCCGGTGGTCGGGAAGCCCCGGGTGGCGAGGCAGTTCAGCGATCCCGGACCGTAGAAGTAGAGCGCGGACTCGTAGCCCTTGCGCTGCGCGCGAGTGGCTTGCAGGATCGCGACGAAGCTGACCGAGGACTCGTGCGCGATGCCGTGCACCAGGGTGAAGTAGATCTCCCCGCTCTCGGCCTGGTAGTCCGGGAACACCTTCGTCCCGCCGTAGATGGCCGATCCTTCCGGCAGGGAGGGGTGCGGGATCTCGTCCAGGCTCTGCTTCTCGACGTCGGTCATGTCAGCCATCTTCTCTCTCCTTCTTCTGGGTTCTCGCGGTCTTCCACGGTCATCCGTAGAGCTTTTCGAAGTTCGTCCGGAATGCCAGATCGTGCAGTTCTCCGTCCCCGGTGGCCGCGCGCATGCGCGCCAGTTCTCCGGGGTGGTCGCTCCACGGCTCGTCGCTGGCGAAGAGGATCCGGTCGTACCCGATGCCGTGGCGGTCGATCTCAGCGGCCAGCCAGCGCGGCGCGAACCCGATCGCCCAGGAGAGGTCCGCGTAGACGCGCTTGCCCGCCTCGATCCAGTCGAAGAACCGCGAGCCGCCCAGCTTGATGTGCCCGCTCATCCCGCCACCGAAGTGCACCAGGTGCACGGCCACGTCGTCGCCGTACCAGTCGACGAGGCTCCCGACCTCATCGACGTCGGAAGCGGCGCCCGGCGAGGTGTGCACGTGCACCACGAGGTTGTGCCGGTGCGCGGCGGCGAAGATCCGGTCGAAGCCGGGACGGCACGCGGGATCATGGACCCGGCCGCCGATCAGGAAGCTCATCTTCAGCGCCACCACGCCCGGCTCGCCCGCGAGCGCCAGCGCCGCTGCGGTCCGCTCGGCGTCCTCGGGCCTGGGGGAGACCCACAGGCCGGCGATGATGCGGTCGTCGGACCCGGCGGCCTCCACGCACAGCTCGTTGAAACCGAACGCCAGTGCAGGATCCGGAACGCCGTAGTTGGGAACCACCAGGGCGCGTTCCGTGCCCTCGGCATCCAGGTCCGCGACGAGCTCCGACAGGGTCGCCCTGGCCCCCACGCCGGGGTTCACCGCCGGCCCCCCGTAGAACGGGAAGTCCGGGAGCACTCCGAGGTGCCGGTGTGCATCGAAGACGCGGCGTGCACTCATGAGCGATCCAATCCGGGAGGATGCGGTCAGGCGACCGTGCGCGGCGCGGTCCACTCGTCGTCGGGACAGGTGCTGCCGGGCCTGCCTGCGATCCAGTACACGTCCGAGACGACATCCGGCCGCGGGTAGGCGGAGATCTCGTCAGCCAGGTGCTCCGCGTCCGCGCCGACGCCGGAGAACCGGCCGGACCCCCAGGTGTGCAGCCATGGCAGGCCGAGGAAGTACAGGCCCGGACAGCTGGTCACCCCCCGATGGTTCGTGGGGTAGCCGCGGCCGTCGAAGACCGGCAGCTCGATCCACCGGTCGTCCCTGCCGAAACCGGTGCACCAGATCACCGAGGAGATGCCGGACAGCTCCAGCTCAGTCGGCCCTCGATCTGGGATCCAGACCGGCGTGTAACGGTCCTCGGTCGGGGCGTCGATGCCGTTGCGGTCGATCCAGGCGTCGATCGAGTCCTTGACGCTCTCCGCCACCGCGTCGGCGTTGTCGAGGTTGTGTCCGAGGTCGTCGGCGAAGGTGACGCAGGTCGCCCCGGCGCAGCGCCGGACGCCGGTGAGCCGACCGTGCAGTGCCATCCCGTCCCGGGCGAAAGCCCGGAGGTCGATGTCGCGTCCGCCGTCCCGGCCGGTGACGTAGTGGTTGGCCCGGAAGCGCACCGCGTCCGCGTCGTCGAACTCATCGACGCCGCGGGCGTAGAAGCCGATCTCGTCGAGCCACGCCACGACGTCGCGACCGCGGTAGAACCGCGCCACCCGTGGTGCGCTCCCCACCGAGAGATGGACCGTCCGACCGGCCAGGTGCAGATCCTCGGCGATCTGTGCGCCGGACTGGCCGCTGCCGACCACGAGCACCTCGCCGGCCGGTAGCCCGTGCGGGTTGCGGTACTGCGAGGAGTGCAGCTGCAGGACGCCCTCCGGTAGCTGTTCGACCGTGCGCGGCTTGATCGGCACCTGGTAGGGGCCGGTGGCCACCACGACCTGGTCCGCGGTGAGCGCGCCCGCGGTGGTGTCGAGCTGGAAGCGACCGGCGGGAGCACCGCGCAGCCGCGTCGCCGTCACGCCCTCCACCAGCGGTACGTCGAAGGACTTCGCGTAGTCCTCGATGTAGCGCACGACCTCGTCCCGCACCATGAAGCCGTCCGGGTCATCGCCCCGGTACGGCGATCCCGGCAACTGGCACTGCCAGTTCGGGGTGACGAGGCAGAACGTGTCCCAGCGGCGCTCGCGCCACTCCGTGGCGACGGTGTCCCGCTCGAGGACGAGGTGGTCGATCCCGCGGCGGGACAGCCACCAGCTCATGGACAGGCCCGCCTGTCCGCCGCCGATCACGACCACCGAACGGTGCAACCCGCCCAGATCGAGGTCATCCTGACTCGACATGGTTCGAATCCCTCCACGGTCACGCGGACTCGGGCCGATTACACGGCCGATCCCGGTTAAGGACGGCTGATCGCGCCGGGCTCGATCCAGTACAGCCACGAGTGATGTCTCGGGTGTTTCATCCGGAACACGACTGCGTCTCGCGATCGCCGCGTGTGTTACCCGACCCGGTAACACGAGCAGGCGGTGCAGCGGGAGGGCGGAGTCAGCCGGCCACCGTGCGCGTGAAGCCGTCCGGGACGATCACGTCGTCGGGGCCGAGGTCGTGGACCGAGGCGCGCCCGAGTCCCAGCAGCGCCGAGTCGATGCCGCCGCGCAGGATGTCGAGGACGTTGCAGACGCCGGCCTCTCCGTTGGCGGCGAGTCCCCACAGGTAGGCGCGGCCGATCATCACGGCCTTGGCGCCCAGCGCGAGCGCCTTGACCACGTCGCTGCCGCGCCGGATCCCCCCGTCGAGCAGGATCTCGATCTGATCGCCGACCGCGTCGGCGATGTCGGGCAGGACCCGGAGGGGGGCGGGGGTGGAGTCGAGGTTGTTCCCCCCGTGGTTCGACACCGAGATGGCGGCCACACCGATGTCCACGGCTCGTTTGGCGTCGTCGGGCGATCGGCGCCAAACGCATCGCACCACTGTGGCGCATGCTCGCCGGCGTACCCTGCACCCCGACCAGCGCGCCCTGCCCGTCGCCGAGCTCGCCGACACCGACCCCATCTACGGCTACTCGTTCATCCTGGCCAACCGCGATGTGTCCACACCACAGCGAGCAGCCCGGGTGGAACATTGGTATCGGCACCGCACTGAGTGCGAGAATATCTTCCGCGACGGCAAACACGGAGCCGGGCTATGTCACCTACCCTCGGGCCACGGGGCCGTCAACGCCGCCTGGATGTGGGGCGCGTTGATCGCCACCAGCCTCGCCGGATGGCTGCATTAGCTCACCGCCACCAGCAGCAATCTGGACACCGACACCACCGGCGAGGACACCACCACCCAGCCCGACCAGGCCCCGCCCGAGCGAGCGACCCCGCTGGTCGGGCTGGGCGTCGCAGGCGGCAAAGCGATGATCGAAACCCTGCAGCACCGGGTGATCCGCGTCCCCGGACGCCTCATACACCACGCCGGCGCGCTCGTGCTGCGCCTGCCGCACGGGGACCATCTGCTCGCCGAGGTCCTCGCCCGCCTCCGCGCGCTGCCCGCCAGACCCCTCCTGACCTGACCAGCGCCTCTCCCGGCCCGAACACAACCCCGGAACCCGCCCACCCGATGCGACACTCGGGCCACCGGCCTGCCCAGACCCCGGAAAGACCCACCCAAAGATCATCAACAACACACGGAGATCAACTCTGTGCTACTCGCGGAATCGGTCTGAGGTGATATGATAAGCGCTCATGGTGGGTGACAGATGGGAGCGTGTGCGGCTGCCAGGTGGCGTAAGTATCGCTATTCCGCCAGAGTTTTCCTCGGACGATGCGCAGGGGATGGACTCCCCTGTCCAGAGTTGGTCGGGCGATCGCATCAATGTACTTATCGACTCCAGTCCTATGTCCGACCACCTCGATCGGTACGAGGGCGATGAAGAAGAGGTCTCGGGACGCCTTGCACGGGTCGTTAATTTCGATGATGCAGGCACTCGCGTCTTTGCCGTCCACCTCGATGATCCGGCCCTGACGATCGCCATCAGAATAGAATGTTCCGAGGGCGAGAGCGTGGCCCGCGCGATCCTTAAGAGCCTCACAATCAGCGAGTGAAGGAAAATTAGATGGCAGAGAAGAAATCACCAACGAGCCCGCTAACGGCAGTTGGTCCGGCGAAGAAGGGCGACACCGGGAGCGGGATCGAGAACGTCCAAAACTTCCTTATCCGGTTCGGATACCTCGAGGGCGGTGTATACGAGGCAGGCAACCTCGACGACGAGACGTCGGCTGCCCTGGCCAAGTACCAGGAACACAACGCCCTTCCCGTCAACGGCGAGTTCGACGAGACCACTCGGGAGCTCGCTATCACGCCGCGTTGCGGCCTGCCCGACCTCAACGGCGGGATCGATTTCTCCACGCGATGCGCGTGGACAAAGTGGAGTCTGACCTACCGCTTTGACGTCCCCACTTCGGACTGCGTCGGCGAGTTCCAAGCGGCACGAA
The DNA here is from genome assembly GCA_030856045.1 of Actinomycetota bacterium. Classification (GTDB taxonomy): domain Bacteria; phylum Actinomycetota; class Actinomycetes; order Mycobacteriales; family Pseudonocardiaceae; genus JALYQB01. The sequence goes on along the minus strand of JALYQB010000183.1, from coordinate 3,346 downwards.
ATGCGTTCACCACATGGGCTAATGCCGTGCCACTCACGTTCACCGAAGTCGCTTCCGGCGCCGTCGATATTCTCATTGGATGGCGGCCGGCCAACGACCCCGACCACAGCATGGTGGGCGGCGTGCTCGCGCATGCTGATTTCCCACCCGGCTGCAGCATTATCACCAACACGCTGCCGAAACCCGTTCATTTTGACGATTCGGAGCACACCTGGAGTATCGGCGCCTTCGCCAACCAGTTCGACGTCGAGACTGTCGCACTCCACGAGCTGGGCCACATCATCGGCCTGCAACACTCCAGTGTGGCCGGCTCGGTGATGTTCCCCAGCGTGAGTGCGAACTTCACGAAGCGAGCGCTAACCGCTGACGATACTTCGGGTGCCGAGGCCCTCTATCCCTCGCAGAGCAACTGGCGATGGTGCCACAAGTGTCAGGGCCTGTTCTTCGGCGGCAATCCCGGACCGGTGTGCCCGGCCGGAGGCGCCCACGACAAGACCGGCAGCGGCAACTACAGCCTGCTACACAACGCCGCAGTAGCCGCCGGCCAACAAGCGAATTGGCGGTGGTGCAAGAAGTGTCAGGGCCTGTTCTTCGGCGGCAATCCCGGACCGGTGTGCCCGGCCGGAGGCACCCACGACAAGACCGGCAGCGGCAACTACAGCCTCATCCACCGCTGAATTGGTACGACAGCCGCAAAGTGCGATGAGCTTCCCCCCGTCAGGCTGCTTCATGCACCGCCGCGCCACCGCAGGCCCGAGCGTCGGCACCCCGCGCCCCCGGCGCACCGACGCCGCGCCGACCACTCGCACCACGACGGTCGACCCCGCCCAGCTCGACGGCGGCGCCCGGTTCCCGTTCCTCGCCCAGCTCCACCTCCCGCATGGTGTCTTCCGCAGCATGTGGCGCCGTGAATCCGCAGACGGGGAGGATGGCGCCACCGTCACCGAACTCCGCGCCCCGGACGGGTCGTGGGCCGAGGTCACCCGCGAACCGGACCCCGAGGTCCGGTACCGCATGTGCGAGGCCGGACCCACGCCGCTGTGGGCGCACGTCGAGACCGCCTGGGAGCAGTGGGCCGATCTCGGCTCCCCGCAGTGGCACGAGTTCGGGCTCACCGCCACCCCCACCCGGCACACCGTCTGGCTCGGGGACCCGGACGGCCCGAACTGGCCGCTACCCGTCCCCGTCGACACCGCAACGCCCCCTCCCGACGCACCGCGCTGGTGTAGTGCCTCACTTTTGACTTTTCGCTTGCTCGAGGGCGAATCGCCCACGGGCGACCTTGGTGAGGATCTGCTCGGCGGTGGCGGTTCACACGAACGGTTTCGGATCTTCGTTGTTGACCCGCAGATAGTTCTCAATATCGGTGATGAGGTCGTCGATACTGTGGAACACTCCGCGCCGGATGGCCTTGTCGGTCAGGTCCCGAAACCGTTCCACCAGATTGAGTCACGATGAGGAGGTGGGGTGAAATGCAGGTGGAATTGCGGGTGCTTGGCCAGCCATGCCGTGACGTTGACGTGCTTGTGGGTGGCGTAGTTATCGAGGATCATGTGCACTGCCAGTCCCTTGGGCACTTCACGGTCGATGGTGCGCAGGAACTTCAGGAACTCGGTGTTGCGGTGGCGAGGTAGGCAGCGGCCGATCACCTCGCCGGTGAGCACATCCAGCGCGGCGAACAGATCCGCTGCACCATCGCCGGGCTGACCCCGGCGTGTTTGGCCATCGACCGGCACGACCAGTGCGTCGCATCTTTCGGTTTCGAGTGCTGGGTCAACTCCACGATCTCGGCGATCTTCTCGTCGCTGATCGACGGTTTACGTCCCCGACCTTCGGCCACCTCACCGAATCCGGCCAGCCCGTCCTCCTCGAACTGCGCGCGCCACGCCAGCACCGTCGGACGCGACACTCCGGCCACCTCGCTGATCTCCGAATTCGACACACCATCGGCGGCCGACAACAACACCCGAGTCCGCCAGCTCGTTGAGGTTGCGATCGGCCCAGGCTTCAGCAAATGCGACGGCATCCGGGTGCGCCGCCATCCATCGGTCATGAGCCGCGCAGCGCCGCCGCATGTCCTCGACGTCGAGGAGGCCCTCGATCCACGAGTTCATCGACTGCTGATCGGCGTCGGCATAGCGCTTGACCGTCTCGTACGCGTCATCGGACAACCGCAGGGTGATCGTTCGTGACATCGTCGAATGCTAGCAGATATTGCTGTCCACCTTCGCTGCTGTCGCTTCCCGCCCCGCTGGCGGCCGTAACCCGCAGCAGATCGACTCCAGCGACGAGCGGAACCACTACCGTTGCGGACCCTCAGGGGTGCTCAGCTGCCTGCAGCAGTCCGTAGACGATGGCGACGAGACGTTCGCGGCGTCGTCGCTCAGTTTCCCGGCCGTCCTGGCGGTCTACGACCTCGTTCCTGGTCTATCCGCCGGGGTCGGTCAGGGTGTGCGTGGGTGGCTTCCCCGATGCTGGCCCGGCGCGCCCGGCGGATCGTGAGGCGAAGCCTCGAAGAGGAGCCGCACCGTGTCGCTCACGCCGTCGACGAAAGCCCCGGCACGTTCGACAACCAACCGGCCGGCGCCGGTGCAGACATACCTACGCTCCGCCCGGCTCCTCGCCTTCGGTTACGCAGCTGTCGCCGTCGGGGCCGTCCTGCTCCCGCTGAACTTCGCGTGGCGTGAACCGCTGTGGCTGGCCACCGTCGCCGTCGGCCTCGTCCTCGGGGTGCACCTCGCCCGCGGTCGTACCGGCCCTCGCTGGTTGCCGGTCGGCTGCGGTTGGCTGCTCGTGGGTCTGGCGCTGGTGCTGGCGTTCGTGGTCGGTGATTTGCTCGGCCTGCTGGGCACGGTGTTCGCCGTGCCGATGCTGGCGTTCCTGACGGGCAAGGTGACACCCCGGACGAAGAAGGCTCTGGTCACCACGCACGTCGTCTTCTCCGGCAGCTGGCTCGGTGTCGGAGTCGTGATGGTGACGCTGCGTGCTCGGCCTGCGCTCGGACGACGTCGCCACGGTGCGGGTGCGATCACCGGGTCGCCGGGGTCCTCCGTCAGGGCCATGAAGGTCTGACCTGCACAGAACCTCCACAGTTCGTCCCGTCTTCTGACCGGTCGCGCTCGTAGCCTTCGGCCATGAGCAGTGCGTGCCGACGGGTCCTCGTCGTCGAGGACGACCGGGTCATCAACCAGGCGGTCTCCGACCGGCTTGAGGCAGAGGGATATGAGGTGGCGCGCGCCTGGGACGGTCCGGGCGCCGTCGCCGCGTACGGCGAGCACTCCCCCGACCTGGTTGTTCTCGACGTCATGCTTCCCGGGTACGACGGCCACGAGGTGTGCCGCCGCAT
>JALYQB010000178.1 GCA_030856045.1 Actinomycetota bacterium | reverse complement strand
GTGCGGTCCCCGATGAACTCGGGGACCGCACCGAGGCCCAGCGACGTTATCGGCCCATGGCCGCGGCGAGGTCCCGCGCGTCGAACGTCACCCGGATGGTCGTGATCTTCCCGTTTTCGGTGTGGCTCCAGTTCGCGGTCGGGCACGGTGGCGCGAGGGTGGTGTGCAGATCGAACCAGGTCACGACGTCGGGGCCGCTGACGAACGTCTTGTGGATCACGATGTCGGTCATGATCTGCGCCATGCCCTGCAAGCCCCGCATGCAGGTGTCTGCGTCGTCGGCGGTGCCAAGCGGTCCGCGGAAGGTGGCGTTGTCGGCCAGCACGGAGCGCAGCGTCGTGAAGTCCTTGTCCTTCCACGCCCGGAAGTAGGTCTCGGCCAGTGCCGCCGGGTCAAGACCCTCCTCGTCAGCAGTCATCGCCCCATGGTGCCCGGTGTCCGATGGACTGCAACGGGAAAAGGCCGGGCGCCATACTCGGGTGATGTCCACGATATGGTGTCCAGCGCCGGTAGCGTCGACGTGTCGTTCAACCTGATCAGCCGGGGGGACGTCCAGGGCACGCCGCTGGTCGACATGGCGACGGACGATGTCCTGCGGGCCGTCGTCAACGGGCTGCGGAGCAGCTTCGTCACAGCGTGCGCCGCGTGCCGCCGGATGATCGAGCAGGGGTCCGGGGTGATCCTGCACCTCAACAGCGCATCGGGCGACGGCGCCATGCCCAGGATGGGCAGCACCGGCCCGGCCGACGTTTGCGACCGAAGCATTCATGCGTTACCTGGCCGCCGAGGTGGGACCACACGGCGTGCGGGTCTGCGGCATCTGGACGGCGGGCGTCGTCGAGACCCTGACGACGGAGAAGCTGGCAGAGGTCGGCGGCCCCGATGTGCCCGGGCCGCAGGCAGTGGAGGAGATGATCGCCGGCATGGCGGCACTGCGCCGCGCGCCGTGGCTCGCCGACGTGGCCGAGGTGGCGGCGTTCCTCGCCTCCGACCGAGCCGGGGGCATCACCGGCACCATGACGAACGTGACCAGCGGCCTGGTGCTCCGATGACGCGCCGCACACTCGAAGGAGACCGCACCATGGACTGGAAGCTCGAGCTCGTACTCCTTCCCGTGTCCGACGTGGACCGGTCGAAGGCCTTCTACATCGAGAAGCTCGGATTCACGCTCGACGTCGACCACCGCGCCGGCGACGCGTTCCGCGTCGTGCAGCTGACGCCCCCGGGCTCAGGGTGTTCGATCTCGATCGGCGTCGGGATCACGGATGCTGCACCGGGGTCCGTCCGGGGTACGCATCTGATCGTCTCCGACATCGAGGCCGCACACGCCCAGCTCGTTGAACGCGGTGTGGACGCCGGCGACGTCCAGCACTTCGAGGCCGGTGGGCCGGTGCCCGGTCCGGACCCCGAGCATCGCGACTACGGCTCGTTCGTCTTCTTCAGCGACCCCGACGGCAACACCTGGGCCGTGCAGGAGGTTCGACAGAAGACATCGGGCCGATGAGCGGGCCGCTCACGGATGCGACGTTCGAGACGCTCGCGCAGCGGCACCGGCGCAACTGCACGTCCACTGTTACCGGATGCTCGCCTCGTTCGACGAGGCGGAGGACGCCGTCCAAGAGACCGTCCTGCGTGCGTGGCGCAGCCGGGAGAGCTTCGAGGGCGGTCCGCTCGTCCGTGCGTGGCTGTACCGCATCGCGACCAACGTGTGCTGGACATGGTCCGGGCCAAGGCGCGACGGGGCGGGCCTCCACCCGGCCGACGATCCCTGCGCGGCATACGCGGACGCTGCTCGCTCGCCGTCTGAGCCGCAGATGTCTGATAATCTGAGTACATGCGTGAGGTGTCGGCGACCGAGGCGAGTCGCAACTTCTCGGCCGTGCTGGATTCCGCCGAGCACGGGGAGACGATCCTGGTTACCCGGGGAGGTGAGGCGGTGGCCACGATCGCGCCGGCGCCACGCGCCAACGGGGCCGCGCTGCTGGAGATGTTCTCCCGGCATGCGGCGAGCCGGGTCGACGACGAGGCGTTCGCCGAGAACGTGGCTAGGGTGCGTGATGTAGCGCGATCGGATCTCGACAGTGACCCATGGCACGGCTGATTCTCGACACCGGGGTGCTGGTTGACGCCTACCGGGGTCGGTTGAATCTGGTGGTGATCACCGGCAGCGACAGCGCGGCGGTGCCGGCTGTGGTAGTCGCCGAGTATCTGCATGGTGTCCTGCTGACTCCCGATCCAGACCGGGCCGAACGGCAACGCAGGTTCCTGCAGGAGGTTCTGAGTGTGGCGCCGGTGCTCGACTACACCCGGGCTGTCGCCGACGAACACGCCGCACTGCTCGCCCACGCTCAGCGCACCGGGACTCCGCGTGGCGCCCACGACTTGATCATCGCCGCGACTGCTCGCGCTGCCGGCCGCATCGTGCTCACCACCGACAGCCGGGCGTGCTTCGGCGATTTGCCTGACGTCCAGGTTCGCCTCGCCGCC
>JALYQB010000161.1 GCA_030856045.1 Actinomycetota bacterium | reverse complement strand
CCCACGGTGCGGCCGGTCCGCTGCGCGAGCGCGTCCGCGATGAGCCCGACGTAGCCGCGCTCCGGCCGGCTGGCGCCGATGCCCTGGGTCAGCGAGTCACCGAGCGCGACGTAGCGCAGCTCGCCGGGTTCCTCGGCGCGACGCAGCCAGTAGCGTCGGTAGGGCGCCACGTTGCGGTAGACAGGCCACCACCGCACCAGCTGGACCGTGACAGCGCCGCCGACCACGGCGAGCACCACGGCGAGGACGGAACGCACGGCGTCAGCGTCCCAGACGGCCGTAGCGTGGACAGCCGTGCCACCCCGCCGCACCGTCGACCCGCGCGAGCTCGTCACCGCGATCGCCGCCGTCGCGCCATGGTTGCAGGGGACCGCGGACGCCCCGGAGCGTGCGGACCTCGCCGCCGCCGTGCGGCTCAGCCTGCGGACGCTGGAGCAGGTGGCGCCCGGTCACACCGTGGAGGTCCGGGTGCCACCGTTCGCGGCGGTGCAGTGCATCGCGGGGCCGCGGCACACCCGGGGCACCCCGCCGAACGTCGTCGAGACCGACCCGCGCAGCTGGCTGGAGCTCATCACCGGATCGCTGGACTGGGACACCGCGGTGGCGGCAGGCAGGCTCACCGCGTCGGGCAGCCGGGCAGGCGAGGTGGCGACCCTGCTGCCGATTGTGGCGCTTCGCGCCCTGTGAGTGGCGAGCACCATGGATCCATGACTGACGCACTGAGCCTGCACGCCACGGCGCTCGAGGAGTTCGACCGGCGGGTCCGGGCCGTGGGAGCGGACCAGTGGAGCGACCCCACCCCGGACACCGCGTGGGACGTCCGCGCACTGGTGAACCACCTGGTCGTCGAGCAGCTGTGGGTGCCGCTGCTGCTGGACGGCGCCACCGTCCAGGACGTCGGCGACCGGTTCGACGGTGATCGGCTCGGCGACGACCCCGTCACCGCGTGGGCCGACGCGTCCGCCCGTGCCCGTGCCGCGTTCACCGCCCCGGGTGCGCTGCACCGCCACGTCGAGCTGTCCTACGGCCGGCGGCCCGCGGAGGGCTACTGCCGCGAGATGACCCTCGACCTCGCCGTCCACGCCTGGGACCTCGCGCGGGCCGTGGGCGCCGACGAGCGGATCGACGAGACCCTGGCGGCCGAGATGTACGAGCTGGCCGCCGCGCAGTCCGACCAGCTTGCCGCCACCGGACTCTTCGCCGACCCCGTGGCGGTAGCGGACGACGCCGGCACCCAGACCCGCTTGCTCGCGCTGCTCGGCCGCAACCCCTGACGAGCGCGCACCGTCCCACGGCCGACGAGCGTCAGGCGGGAGGTCGGCGGGTATCCTCGCCAGTGGACCGACCCCGCCGGAGAGGGAGCGCCGCAGGTGGCCACCGCACCGCCCTGCCAGAACCCCGACGCCGATCCGGCCCACCCTGACGAGCCGCGCGAGGAGTGCGGCGTGTTCGGCGTGTGGGCACCGGGCGAGGAGGTCTCGAAGCTCACCTACTTCGGCCTCTACGCGCTGCAGCACCGCGGCCAGGAGGCGGCCGGGATGGCGGTGTCCGACGGCGCGCAGGTGCTCGTGTTCAAGGACCTCGGGCTGGTGAGCCAGGTGTTCGACGAGCAGGTGCTGTCCAGCCTGACCGGGCACATCGCGGTGGGGCACTGCCGCTACTCGACCACCGGGTCCGGGACCTGGGAGAACGCGCAGCCGACGTTCTGCACCACCGCGACGGGGTCCGGTCTCGCGCTCGGACACAACGGCAACCTCGTCAACACCGCGGAGCTGCTGGAGCAGGCACGCGAGGCCGGGATCGTCAGCCGCAACGGCGCCACCACCGACTCCGACCTCATGACCGGGCTGCTCGCCCACGGCGCCGCCGACATCGGCTTCGAGGAGGCCGCGCTGCGCGTGCTCCCCTCGCTGCGCGGCGCGTTCTCGCTGGTGTTCTGCGACGAGCAGACGCTGTACGCAGCCCGGGACCCGCACGGCGTCCGTCCGCTCGTGCTGGGGCGCCTCGACCGCGGCTGGGTGGTGGCGTCGGAGACCGCGGCGCTCGACATCGTCGGCGCGAGCTTCGTCCGCGAGGTCGAGCCCGGCGAGCTGCTCGCGATCGACGAGGGCGGCCTGCGCAGCAGCCGGTTCGCCATCCCGGAGCCGAAGGGCTGCGTCTTCGAATACGTCTACCTCGCCCGGCCGGACACCACGATCGCCGGGCGCGGCGTGCACGCCACCCGGGTCGAGATCGGCCGCCTGCTCGCGCACGAACACCCCGCCGAGGGCGACCTCGTGATTCCGGTGCCGGAGTCCGGTACCCCCGCCGCGATCGGCTACGCGCAGGGGTCGGGCATTCCCTACGGTTCCGGGCTGGTGAAGAACGCCTACGTGGGGCGCACGTTCATCCAGCCGTCGCAGACCATCCGCCAGCTCGGGATCCGGCTGAAGCTGAACCCGCTGCGCGACGTCATCCGCGGCAAGCGTCTGGTCGTGGTGGACGACTCGATCGTCCGCGGCAACACCCAGCGCGCGCTGGTGCGGATGCTGCGCGAAGCCGGGGCGCTGGAGGTGCACGTCCGCATCGCGTCGCCGCCGGTCCGCTGGCCCTGCTTCTACGGCATCGACTTCGCCTCCCGCGCCGAGCTGGTGGCCGCGGGTGCGGACGAGGACGGCATCCGGCGCTCGATCGGCGCCGACAGCCTCGGCTACGTCTCGCTCGAGGGCCTCATCGCGGCGACCGACCAGCCCCGCTCACGACTGTGCGCGGCGTGCTTCGACGGGCAGTACCCGATCCCGCTGCCGCCGACGGAGTCCATCGGGAAGCACCTGCTGGAGAACCTCGCCGCGGTGGAGCGAGGAGTGGCGGGGCAGGCGCAACCCGTTGCGGCGGCGGGCTACGGCGCCCCGGCGCCCCGGAGTCTTCGTCGTCATGACCGATCCTGAGAGCCCGCCTGCCACCTACGCCGCGGCCGGCGTCGACATCGCGGCCGGCGAGGAGGCCGTCGCGCTGCTGCGGCCGAAGGCGGAGCGCGCCACCCGGCCGGAGGTGCTCGCGGCGGTCGGCGGATTCGCCGGGCTCTTCCAGCTGAAGACCGACCGCTGGCGCGAGCCCGTCCTCGCGAGCTCCACCGACGGCGTCGGCACGAAGCTCGCGGTGGCGCAGGCGATGGACGTGCACGCAACGGTCGGGATCGACCTGGTGGCGATGGTCGTGGACGACCTCGTGGTGTGCGGCGCGGAGCCGCTGTTCCTGCAGGACTACATCGCCGTCGGTGTCCTCGTCCCCGACCGCATCGCCCAGTTGGTGTCCGGCATCGCCCAGGGCTGCGTGCAGGCGGGGTGCGCGCTGCTCGGCGGTGAGACCGCGGAGCACCCGGGGCTGCTGGCCGAGGGCTACTATGACCTCTCCGCCACCGGCGTGGGGGTGGTGGAGGCCGACTCGGTGCTGGGCCCCGACCGGGTGCGCCCCGGCGACGTGGTCGTCGCGATGGGCTCGTCGGGACTGCACTCCAACGGCTACTCTCTCGCGCGGCACGTGCTGCTCGACCTGGCCCGGATCCCGCTTGACGGGCACGTCGAGGAGTTCGGCCGGACGCTGGGCGAGCATCTCCTCGAACCGACCCGCATCTACGCCAAGGACTGCCTCGCGCTCATCGCCGAGACCGAGGTGCGCACCTTCGCGCACGTCACCGGCGGTGGGCTCGCGGGCAACCTCGCCCGGGTCGTGCCGCGCGGTCTCGCGGCCGTACTCGACCGCGGAACGTGGACCCCCGCCGCCGAGTTCGCCCTCATCGCCCGTCGCGGCCGCGTGACGCGCGACGAGATGGAGCGCACGTTCAACATGGGCGTCGGCATGGTCGCGGTCGTCGACCCGGCAGACGTCGACCGCGCGCTCGCCGTGCTCACCGCGCGGCACGTCCCGGCATGGGTGCTGGGGGAGGTCCACAAGGCATGCGACGTCGACGTCGACTCCGACGGTTCCCGCGCCCTGCTCCGCGGCGTCCACCCGCGGTTCTAGCCTCGAGCCACCTTCGCGCCCCCGATACGCGCAGACTCGGCTCAGCGGCGGGGTTCGTCGTACTCGTCGTCGAACACGTCGTCCGTGCGGTCACCGTCGGACGAGTTGCCGGGGTGACCCGACAGCTCGCGTTGCAAAGCCTCGAGGTCGGTGCTCGGGGTGCTGTACTTGAGCTCCCGAGCGACCTTCGTCTGCTTTGCCTTGGCTCGGCCGCGCCCCATGGGTCGACCCCCTCGCACAGGGAAGGGGCGGCCGGTCGATACGGCGGCCCCGTTCATCTCGACAGTGTTTGCTCCTGGCACCACCGTACCGTGTCGGCGGGAGTGCTCGCGACGCGACGTGAGCGGTCCCGGTCACGTTCGCCGGGACGTGACACGATGCGGCCGTGCCACCGCCGTTCGTCGCCTACCTGCGGGTGTACGAGCCGCTCCGGGCGTTCGACGAGCCGGGGCGCTCCGCCCTCGCGCGGGCCGTGGCGACCCGTCCGGTCGACGCCGCGCGCGCCGGGCAGCGCGAGCGAGAGCTGTGGCTGCGCTCCCAGCTGGCCGCCCCGCCCCGCCTGCTGCCCGTGGAGACCGCGGACGGGTCCGCCGCGCGGGTGCTGCCGGAGGTGCTGGTCCTCGATCCGACGCACGTCCCTGCCGGGCAGCGCGAGGCCGGTCCGCTGGTGTGCCCGATGGACCTGCGCCCCCGGGCCGCCGCCGCGCTGCTGAGCTTTCTCGACTCGCCGGTGACGGCGCTGCACGCCGCTGCCGTGCCCCTCGTGTCGACGGCCGCACGGGCACGTTCGGAGTCGGTCATCGCCGAGCTCGTGCCCCGCGCGGTACACATCGTGTCCTCGACGTGGACGGTGCCGCTGCCGTGGTTCACGCTCGTCGACCCGGCGGCGCGCCACATCGTCGCCGCGCCGCGGCCGGACCCAGCCCGGCGCGTCTGCTGGCAGGCCACGATGGCCGACGCCCGCCGCCGGGCCGCGAGGGCGTACGCGGTGAGCAGGCGCAGCCTCGGCGAGGAGGGCCCCACCCGGGTGCTGCGCGAGATCGGCCGGTGGTTGCAGCATTTCGACGGGCGCTCCGCCGTCGAGCTGGACTACGGCGGCCTCGTGCAGCTGCTCGACGACGAGGCGCTGTCGGCCGACACGTCCGCTGTCGACGTGCACGCCGCCGTCGACGCGCTGGAGGCCGAGGACGCCGAGGGGGTCGCCCGCGCCTACGAGCGGCTGCAGGACTTCTGGGGCGGGCTCGCGGCGGCGCAGCGGCACGGCTGACCGGCGAATCTCGTCACCGCGCTTCGTCCGCCAGCAGGTCGTCCACCGACGCGGTGCCGACCGCGTAGCGGGAGCCGATCTCGGCGTTGCAGCGGTCTATCACCTGCTGCACCTCGCGTCGGCGTCGCGAGGCTGACTCCGCCTCGGCACGGTAGGCGGCCAGCGCCGCGGTGAGCTGCTCCGCGGACAGCGACGCGACGTCGGAGAGGTCCACGTCCGAGACCAGGGCCTCGACGTGGCGGCGGTGCGACTCCGCGCGGGACGGCTCGACGGTGTGGTAGCGCCCCGAGCCGGTGGCCGGACCGACCGCGCCGGTGGCCAGGATCCGGGCCAGCTCGGAGATCACCGGTGCCTCGCCGCCCTCGCTGCGCCGGTGCTGCTCGGCGAGCACGATGTCGATGCGGCCGTGCAGCAGCTGCCGCACGTAGGACAGATCCGTCTCCTCCTGCGCGGCCTCGTCACGGCGCGCGCGGACGTCGTCGAGCGGCAGCCGGTCCAGGCCGTCGACGAAGCTCGCCGCCAGCACCCGGTCGATGCGCCGTCGACCACCCGGTCGGACCTCGATCACAGCTCCATCCTGCCGGGTGCTCGGCTCCGGGGCCAGCGGTTGGGCTCCCGACACACCCAGCACGTCACGGAGGGTGCCGGTGGGCATGCCCCGGAGGTGGCATAACGTCGGCACCTGATGACGACGTTGCAGGCCACGGGGCTGACTGCGGGGCACGGTGCGCGGGTGCTGTTCCGTGCCCTGGATCTGGTGGTCGGGCCGGGCGACGTCGTCGGCCTCGTCGGGGTGAACGGCGCCGGGAAGTCGACGCTGCTGCGGTTGCTCGCCGGCCTGGACCGTCCGGAGCAGGGCTCGGTCTCGCTGAGCCCGCCGTCGGCGACCGTCGGCTACCTGCCGCAGGAGGCCGACCGGCGCCCGGGGGAGACGGTCGGCGGGTTCCTCGCGCGGCGCACCGGCGTCGAGAGCGCGCAGTCGGCGAT